>NZ_DASWTD010000105.1:0-2780 GCF_036402335.1 Sphingopyxis sp.
CGATGATCGCCGCGAGTTCCTCGCGCGTCGAGGACCCGGTCAACACCATGCGGCAGAAAAATCCGTGGGTATCGTCATCGCCGTAAACCTCGGCACCTCGCACGTCGCATCCGTTGGCCGCAAGGAGCGACGCGATGGCGGCCATGATGCCGGGGCGGTCTGGCGCGCGAAAGCGCAGGACGAATTCTGTGGTCAAGATACAGCTCCTGGTGTCCGGGCCGGCTCGCGCAACATTCTGACGGCATAGGCGGCCATGGTTTGATCGACGACGATCCTGAAATCCGGTTGCCCATCGCTATCGGGCAGCCGTGCTAAAAACATTCCGGTGTCGCTCAGCGGCGCCCGCGCAACGTCGCCCACAGACATCGCAGCGGCGGACATATCGAGCGGCGTGACCGCGGCGAGCCTCTCGCGCGCCCTCGCACCCGAAAGCCGAAACGCGGCCCGCGCGTGCGACAGGTTCGTCGCCAGACAAGAATCGCCGAACATAGCCGCGCGTTCGATCATCGCGAGCACCCTGGCCTCGGCACCCGTCAGAAGCCATTCGTCAGGTGCCAGCCAGGAGACCTCGACCTCCTCCAGCGCGAGCGACCGGCAGGCAGCCGGGGCGGACTGGCCAAACAGATCGGAAAAACAGGCGGCGGTCGTCCCGCGCAGGAACTGCACCTTTCCCACCCCGAGCCCCGCTTCGAGCGTGAGTGCGATGCCTATCTCGGTGAAGCCGGCCAATCCCGAGGGTCCCCGGCGAACGAGCGTCGCCGAACCATTCTTATCAAGCATCGAGCCGTGCTCCTTCCGGGTCGTAGGCGCGCGGATCGACGATCCGGGCCCGGCGCGTCTGCCCAAGGTGCCAGGTGCGGACATCCTCACCCATGCGGGCGGAGCCGGCGGCCACCAGCGCCATGGCGAGCGGCTTCTGCAAGGTCGGGGACATGACGCTCGAAGTCACCCAGCCCTCGGTTCCCCTGGGCTCGGTCGATCCGCGCGGAAGCAAGTGAGCGCCGATCGGGATCATCCCGCCGCCATCGATGACTTCGAGGCCAACCAACTGGCGGCGATCGCTGCGCAGTCCGTCGGGGCGTGTCGTCGATCGACGGCCCACGAAGTCATCCGGCTTCTTCGCGATCGCCGGGCCGAACCCCACGTCCTGGGGGTAGGTCGTTCCGTCGGTATCGGAGCCGATGTGCAGGAAGCCCTTCTCGACGCGCATCACCATCAGCGCCTCGATACCGAACGGTGCGATGCCGAACTTGCGCCCGGCGCGCATGAAGCAATCCCACAAAGCCGCTCCATAGCTCCACGGGACGGCCACCTCATAGGATAGTTCGCCCGAGAAACTGACCCGCTCGATCCGCGCCTCCACGCCGCCGATGCGCCCTTCGCGATAGGTCATGTGCGGGAATGCCGCGGGCGACAGATCGATATCGGTCCCGGCTTCTGCGAGGACCTCGCGCGCCTTCGGCCCGGCGACGTTCATAACCGCCCAGCCGGTGGTGACGTTCTCGACCAGAACCTTCAGGTCGGTCCATTCGCACTGCAACCATTCGTTGAAGGTGTCGGCGATGGCGGCGGCATGGCCGCTGGTGGTGCCGACCAGGAAATGGTTCTCGCCGATCCGCGCGAACACGCCGTCGTCGTAGACCACCCCATGCTCGTTCAGCATAAGACCATAACGGCACCGGCCGACCTTCAGGTTGCGCACGCCGTTGACATACATCCTCTGCAGGAATTCGGCCGCGTCAGGACCCTTGACCTCGATCTTGCCGAGCGGCGAAGCGTCGAACAGACCGACCGAATTGCGGACCGCGAGCACCTCGCGGCGAACCGCGGCTTCCTCGGCTTCATCGCCTTTCCTGTACCAGGCGGCGCGCATCCAGCCGCCATATTGCTCCATTTCTGCGCCGGCCGCCTTCTGTTCGTCGTGCGCCGCCAGAAGCGCGATCGGCATGAGATCCTGTCCGACCGCCCGGCCGGCAAAGCCGCCGATCGTTACCGGATCGTACGGGGGCCGGAACTTCGTCGTGCCGATCGCTTGCGGCGGCTTGCCCAACAGGTGCGAAAGGACGCCGATACCCGCGACATTGGAGGTCTTGCCCTGGTCCGAGGCCATGCCCAGCGTCGTGTAGCGCTTGAGATGTTCTACCGAGCGAAAGCTCTCGCGCGAAGCCAACTGGACATCTGCCACGGTAACGTCGTTCTGGAAATCGAGCCACGCCGTCTGCGCGGCGACGTCGCCGTCGGCAAAATGACGTGTCGGACCGACCCCAACGGGGACGGAACGCGTTGGCTCGTCGCCGCGCGCAACGGCGCGCGCGCCGGAAATTGCGGTCTCCATGCCGAACACGCCGGCTGCCGCCCCCACGCATGGAGCATCCTGGACGGACTGGGAGGGAAGGAACGCCTGCAGCGCCTCGTCGAACGCGAGCGAGCCGCCCGACTGGGAATGCAGGTGGACCGCCGGATTCCAGCCGCCGGAAGTCAGGATGGTGTCGCACGGCAAGGTTTCGCCCGCCGATCCGCCGGCCAGATCGCCGATCGAGAGCGATTTCACTCGGCGCCCGCCGCGCGCCGCGACCGGCGCAGACGCCAAAATCACGCGGATCGACCGCGACGCAGCCCGAGCAGCCATGGGCGTGGCGAGCCGCGTATCGACGACGGCGACGATAGCCGCACCGGCGTCCTGGAGCGCAAAGGCCGCCTCGTAGCCGCTGTCATTGTTCGCGGCGACGACGATCCGCTTTCCCGGGACAACACCATAGCGGAGCGCGTAGGTTTGGGCT
>NZ_DASWTD010000106.1:0-10201 GCF_036402335.1 Sphingopyxis sp.
TGCGAATAGGCGCCGTTGATCATCAGGCCGATCTCGCCGATCCCCGTCTGCCAGCGATCGGAAATGATGCCCGAGATCTCGGGCGTCGATTTCTTCGCAATGTCGCCATAGGTGTTCTTGATCGAGATCGAGATCAGCCGCCCATCCTGATCGAAGGGCACGCGTGTGCGCAGGTTGACCGTTCCCGCGATACCGCCCTCGATCAGGTCGGCGGTCTGGTTCTTGTAGGTGTCGATGCCGCCGAGCAGTTCGGGTGAGATGTCCTGCCACGAGAGGCCGCGCGACGAGTTCGCACTGAAGGTGTCACGGCCGTTGAATTCCGAACGCACTTGGTTGAGCCCGCGAACAATGACCCCCGAAGGCTCGGCAGAGAAGTGCGAGGTATCATCGGTACCGGCAAACCGGATGACCGTGATGCCCGGCACGCGCTGCAGCGCTTCGGCGACCGATTTGTCGGGGAAGGAGCCAATATCCTCTGCGGTGATCGAATCGACGACGGTATCGGCGGTGCGCTTGCGGTTTTGCGCCGACTCCAGATTGGCGCGAATGCCGGTGACGACGATGTCGTTGGACGGTTCCTCGTCGGCCGCCGGCGCGGTGCTTTCCTGTGCCGCAGCAGGAAGGGTGATCGCGCTCGCGAGCGCCGTCACACAGATGCCCTGAAGCAGACCGTGGCGAATCCCGAAAGTCTTGGCAGGCCCCTTAACCATTATGATTTTCCCCCATCCCGTCCGGTCCAGATTGCCTTCCCACAATCTCTATAAGACCAATTGCGTCCTTGGACTATTACCAATAGACTACAAATCCAACGCGCTGTCCATTGCAAATTTGTGGCAGGGCCAAGATGTTGCCTGAGGGGGCGACGGAAAACCGGGGAGGCAAAGCCATGCGATTGATTTCACTTGATGTGCTCAGGGGGCTCACGGTCGCCGGGATGATCCTGGTGAATTCGGCCGCAGCGATGAAATATGGCGCCGAGGCGAATGTCGCGCCGATCCTGCTGCATGCCAGCTGGGACGGACTTACCCTCGCCGACCTCGTTTTTCCGGGCTTTCTGACGATGGTGGGGATCGCGATCCCCTTTTCGATGCGGGATGCAAAGCTCGATTCGGCGCAGCAGCGGCACATTTTCGGCCGGAGCGGTCGCCTGTTGCTGCTGGGCTTCATCCTCAGCAACCTCTACTGGTTCGCCAGCTTTGCATCGGGCGAATGGCGGTTGTTCGGGGTCTTGCAGCGAATCGGGCTCGTCTATTGCGCCTGCGCCCTGCTTTTCCTGCTCGCGGGTCCACGCGCGCGGATGATCATCGCCGCGGTGATTCTTGCCGCTTATTGGCCGCTCGCGTTACTTCCCTCGCTCGATGGCGTTACAACCGATATCTGGGTGCGCGGCCATAACTTCATCGCATCGGTCGATCGGCTGCTTCTCGGCACGCACCTCTATGTGCAGGGCGCCGAGGGATATGATCCCGAAGGCATTCTCGGCACGCTGCCCGCGATTGCCCAAGGGCTGATCGGGGTCGCCGTCGGCGAGTTGCTGATCGGCCGGAAAGGCCCCGCCGCGCGCCATTTGGCGATCGTCGGCGCCGGAATGCTCGCGGTGGGCGGCCTCTGGAGCCTCGCCTTCCCGATCGTGAAGGATATCTGGTCGAGCAGCTTCGTGCTTGTAACGAGCGGGATCACGATCCTCGCGCTGGCGCTGCTCCACCACTGGCTCGACCACGAAGCCCGCAGGCCCGGCCTTGCCGCCACCGCGATGCTCGCCTTCGGCGCCAATGCGATCGCCGCCTATACGCTGCATCAGGTCACCGCGGGCATGGTCACATGGGACCTGCTGCTGCTGCCCTTCCGCGCGCTCCGCGAGGCATTCGGCGACCCGGTCGCTTCGCTGCTGCCCGTCATTCTCTACATGGTGCTGATCTGGGGCGCGATGGAGTGGCTGCGCCGCAAGCGTTGGATCATCAAAATCTGACGGGCCAAACATACATCTTGATGAGACATATATAACCTATATAGTACCAATATATCAAGTGGCACATGACACCGATCCGGAGACACAATCCTATGACGCCGAACGCCGCGCTGGACGGACGACAGACGCTGATGGAGCAGGAAGCGGGCGAGGCGGCCGTCGCCGTCGGCCGGATGCTCGAAGCGAATCGCGCGGCGTTTGCCGGGATCGGACGGCGTCTGCGTGCCTCTCCCCCCGCCGCGGTCGTGACCTGCGCGCGGGGCTCCTCGGACCATGCCGCAACCTATGCCAAATATCTGATCGAAACGATGACTGGCACGCCGACCGCGTCGGCCGCGCTGTCGATCGCGTCGCTCTATGACGCGCCCGCGGTCGCGGGCAACCGGCTTTGCCTCGCCATTTCGCAGTCGGGCAAAAGCCCCGACCTGCTCGCCGCGGTCGAGCAGCAGCGCGATGCGGGCGCATTCGTCGTCGCGCTCGTAAACGCCGAAGGATCGCCGCTGGCGCGCCTTGCCGACATCGAAATCCCCCTGTCGGCGGGGATCGAACGATCGGTGGCGGCGACCAAATCCTATATCGCTTCGCTTGCGGCCGTCGCCGCACTTGTTGCGGCATGGGCAGAGGACGCGGCGCTCGAAGACGCCGTAACCGCCCTGCCCGCCCAGCTTGCTCAGGCGTTCGCGCTCGATTGGTCGCCTGCGGTCGCGGCCTTTCAGGATGCGACCAACCTGTTCGTCCTCGGCCGCGGCTACGGGCTGGGCGTCGCACAGGAAGCCGCGCTCAAGTTCAAGGAAACCTCGGCACTCCACGCCGAAAGCTTCAGCGCCGCCGAGGTGCGCCACGGTCCGATGGCGATCGTCGGCGATGCCTTTCACGTCCTCGCCTTCGGCGGCAGCGACCGCGCGGCCGTCAGCGTGCGCGAGGCGGCGACCGAGTTTCGTGGCCGCGGCGCGACGGTCCTGCTCGCCGATCCCGACGGTGGCGAACTGCCGGCCATTGCCGCGCATCCGGCGATCGAGCCGATCCTGCTGATCCAGAGTTTCTATCGCATGGCAAGCGCACTCGCGCTGGCGCGGGGCTGCAACCCCGACTCGCCTCCCCATCTCAACAAGGTTACCGAGACGCTATGATCTTTCGTTTCCACAACGGCCGGGTCGCGTTGCCGACCGGCGCCGTCGGCGCGGTCGATATCGCCATCGCCGGGGGCATTGTGACCGGCGTGACGCCGGCCGCCGCGTCGGCTGCCGATCGCATGATCGATCTGGAAGGCGGCTGGCTGCTCCCCGGATTTGTCGATACGCAGGTCAATGGCGGCGGCGGGGTGCTGTTCAACGACCAGGTCGATGTCGAGGCGATCGCGGCGATCGGGGAGGCGCATGCCCGGTTCGGTACCACGGCTTTCCTGCCGACGCTGATCAGCGACACGCCGGCACAGATCGCCACCGCACTCGCGGCCGTCGACGCCGCAATCGAACAAGGCGTGCCCGGCGTCGTCGGCATCCATATCGAAGGCCCGTTCATCAACGAGGTGAAGCGCGGCATTCACGAAGCGCATCGCATCCGCCGCCTCGATGCCGATATCCTCGCGACGCTCACCGCGCCGCACCGCGGACGCGTGATGCTGACCCTTGCGCCCGAACTGTGCGACGAAGACGACATCCGCACCCTCGTCCGCCACGGCGTCATTGTGAGCGCGGGGCACAGCGATGCCACCTATGACGAGGCACAGCGCGCAATCGCGGCGGGGCTTTCGGGCTTCACCCATTTGTTCAATGCGATGTCGCCGCTGCATCACCGCAACCCTGGCGCGGTCGGCGCCGCGTTCGATTCCGACAGCTGGTGCGGGCTGATCGTCGACGACGTCCATCTGCACCCCGCGGTCGTCCGGCTCGCGGTCCATGCAAAGGGCAAGGACCGCATCATGCTGGTCACCGACGCGATGCCCAGTGTCGGCACCGACGACAGCGAATTCACCCTGCAAGGCAAGCGCATCGCGGTGAAGGACGGCGTCTGCATTTTCGAGGACGGCACGCTGGCAGGCACGCACCTCGACATGGCATCGGCGCTGCGCAAGACGGTCGAGGTCACCGGCCTGCCCGTGACCGACGTGTCGGCGATGGCAAGCGCGACGCCTGCGACCTTCCTGTCGCTGCAGGACCGAATCGGCGCGATCGCCGCGGGACAACGCGCCGACTGGGTGTGGCTGAATAGCGAACTCGCACCGCGCGCGACATGGATCGGCGGACAGCTCGTCCCGAAATCCGCACCGGACCTTGCCCACGCCGCACAATGATACACAAGCCGCACAACAAAGCGGCGGAAGTTTTGGGGATTACACGGATGAGCCTGATCATCACCTCTCCGCTCAGAGGATGGGCGACGACGCTGGACAGCGTTCCCGATCCGGTCTTCGCGCAACGGATGATGGGGGACGGCGTCGCGATCCAGCCGCTTGGTGACACCGTCGTCGCGCCGTTCGACGGCGAGGTGGTCACGCTCCACGATGCCGGGCACGCCGTGTCGCTGCGCAGCGCCGAGGGCGCCGAGGTGCTGATCCATATCGGGCTCGACACGGTGATGCTGAAAGGCGACGGCTTTACCCCGCTCGTCGCGATCGGACAGACGGTGGCGCGCGGCGACCCGCTGATCCGCTTCGACCTCGACGCCGTAGCCCTCGCGGCGACCAGCCTGATCACGCCGGTGATCGTGACCAACGCCGAGGCATTTGCGATCAGCCGCCGGACGGTCGATTCCGCGATAGGCGCTTGCGAAGCCTTGATGACATTGGTGCCGGTGCAGGCCGAAGCGCGCCGCCGGCCGGACGACGGCACGGTGATCGAACAGGCGGTGACCCTGTCTCTGCCGCACGGTATCCATGCGCGTCCCGCAGCGCGGATCGGCGAAGCCGCGCGCCGCTTCGAGGCCGAAGTCCATCTGCTCAATGCCGGCAAGCGCGGCGATGCGCGCAGTACCGTCGCGCTGCTCGCGCTCGGAACCGCTTTCGGCGATGAAGTGACCGTGCAGGCGCGCGGCGACGATGCCGAAGCGGCGCTCGCGGCGATCGTCGCATTGCTCGCGACCGATATGGGCGAAGGTGCGCCCGCCGTTGCGGCGGTCGCGAAACTCGAGACGCAAATATTGCGCCCCGACCAGATCGGCGGCGTGATCGCATCGCCCGGCCTCGCAATGGGCCCGGCGGCCCGGCTGCGACAGGCCGAGATCGCGGTCGCGCGTGACGGTACGGGCGCGGTCGAGGAACGCGCGGCGCTGATCGCGGCGCGGAGCGAGGTGCGCGGCCGGATCGCGGCACGCGCCAATGAAGCCGATGGCAGTGTTGCGGCGGTGATGCAGGCGCATCTCGCGCTGATCGACGATCCCGAACTGCTTGCCGGTGCCGAGAAACGCATTGCCGAAGGGCGCAGCGCCGGTTTTTCCTGGCGCGGCGCGATCCACGACCAGATCGACGCGATCCGCGCGACGGGCAACGCGCATCTGATCGAGCGTATCGACGATCTGGTGGATATCGAGCGGCAACTGCTCTCGACGCTGACCGGTACGCCGCTCGACGGCGACGCGCTCGCGACCGGCGCGATCGTGGTCGCCGAGGACTTGCTTCCGTCGCAGCTCGTGACGCTCGCCGCGGCAAAGCCCGCCGGCATCTGCCTCGCGCGCGGCGGACCGACGTCGCATGTCGCCATCCTGTGCGCGGGCATGGGGCTTCCCGCGCTTGTCGCGATGGGCGATGCACTGGACACCGTCGACGAGGGTACGCGGCTGTTGCTGGATGCCGAGCTGGGGCATGTCACAGCCAACCCTTCGGCAGCCGATGCCGATGCGTTTACGGCCCGCCTTGCGAAGCGGGACGCGCGGCGGGCGGCCGCTCAGGCGGCGGCAAAGGACGCGTGCCGGAGTGCCGACGGCACGCGGATCGAAATTTTCGCCAACATCGGCACGGTGGAAGACGCAGAGATCGCAGCCGTACAGGGCGCCGAAGGATCGGGCCTCGTGCGCAGCGAATTTCTCTTCCTCGATCGCGAAACCGCGCCGTCGGAAAGCGAGCAACACACGGCCTATCAGCGAATCGCCGACGCGCTCGCCGGCCAACCGGTGATCATCCGCCTCCTCGACATCGGCGGGGACAAGCCCGCAGCCTATATCCCGATCGCGCAGGAGGAAAATCCGGCGCTTGGCCTGCGCGGCATCCGCGTCGCGCTGGCCCGGCCCGACCTGCTCGAAACGCAGCTTCGCGCGATCCTGCGCGTCGAACCCGCGGGCCAGTGCAAGATCATGATCCCGATGATCGCGAGCGTCGATGAGCTGCGGCAGGTACGGGCCGTTGTCGACCGGCTACGCGGTGAAATGGGCATCAGGGCGCCGGTCGAGGTCGGCGTGATGGTCGAGACGCCCGCTGCGGCGATGACCGCCGATCTGCTCGCCGCCGAAGCCGACTTCCTGTCGATCGGCACCAACGATCTTACCCAATATGTGCTGGCGATGGACCGCGGCAATCCGGCGGTCGCCGCCGGGGTCGATGCCATGCATCCCGCGGTGCTCCGGATGATTGCCGAGACCTGCCGCCTCGCTACCGCGCGTGGACGCTGGGTCGGCGTGTGCGGCGGGCTCGCATCCGACCCCGCCGCGCTGCCGATCCTGGTCGGGCTGGGCGTAACCGAATTGTCGGCGGTTCCGGGCTTCGTCGCCGAGGCAAAACAGATCGTGCGCACGCTGACGCTGATCGAGGCACGCGCGCATGCCGAACTCGCACTGCAATGCAAATCGGCTGCCGAGGTTCGCGCGCTCGCCCGCGCATTCGAGGAGACACGGCGATGAGGAAGATACTCGAAACGCTCCAGCCGCTCGGCCGCGCCCTGATGCTGCCAATCGCTGTCCTGCCGATCGCGGGCCTGCTCCTCCGCATCGGCCAGCCCGACCTGCTCGACATCGCCTTCATCTCGGCCGCCGGTGCCGCGATCTTCGACAATCTCGGCATATTGTTCGCGATCGGCGTCGCGGTCGGTTTTGCACGCGACGGCAATGGCGCCGCGGCGCTTGCAGGCGTCGTCTGCTATTTCGTGACGACCAACGGCGCGCAGACTTTCATGGTGGCACCTCCCGACATCGGCGCGGGGCTTCCCGAAGCGGCGGCTACCTTGACGGCGAAGCAATGGGCGGTCGGGCTGATCGACCGGCTGGAGGTGCCTGTCGGCATCATCTCGGGCCTGATCGGCGGACATTTCTACAATCGCTTCGCGACGATCGCGCTCCCCGAATATCTTGCGTTCTTCGGCGGCCGGCGCTTCGTGCCGATCGCGAGCGGGGTCGCCGGACTGCTGCTCGCGGCGCTGGTCGGCTACAGCTACGCGCATATCAGCGGCGCGATCGATACCGCGAGCCGCGCCGTTGTGGCCTCGGGCGAGATCGGCCTGTTCGTCTATGGCGCGCTCAACCGGCTGTTGATCGTCACCGGGCTGCACCACATCATCAACAATGCCGCCTGGTTCGTCGTCGGCGATTTCGGCGGCGCGACGGGCGACCTCCGCCGCTTTTTCGCAGGCGACCCCGAAGCGGGAGCGTTCATGACCGGCTTCTTCCCGGTGATGATGTTCGGCCTGCCCGCCGCGTGTCTGGCCATGTATCACGAGGCGCGGCCCGATCGCCGCAAGGCGGTCGGCGGGATGCTCTTCAGCCTCGCCTTCACGAGCTTCCTCACCGGAGTCACCGAACCGATCGAATTCACCTTCATGTTCGTCGCGCCCTTGCTTTACGCGATCCATGCCGTGCTGACCGGCGCCTCGATGGCGCTGATGAATGCGCTCGACGTGAAGCTCGGCTTCGGTTTTTCGGCGGGGTTGTTCGACTATGTACTGAACTTCAGCCTCGCTACGCGGCCATGGATGCTGCTGCCGATCGGCGCGGTCTATGCGCTGCTCTATTACGGCCTGTTCCGCTTCTTCATCCGCAAATTCGACCTTGCGACGCCGGGGCGCGAGAAGGGTGAGGTCGTTGAAGCCGCCACCGCGTCGGCGGGCGGCGCGCGCGGGGACGCTTTCGTGACGGCGCTGGGTGGCGCCGCCAACCTGGTCAGCGTCGATGCCTGCACAACGCGCCTGCGCCTGATTGTCGCCGACCAGCAGGCTATCGACGACGCCGCGCTATCAGCGCTCGGCGCGCGCGGAATCATCCGTCCGTCCGGGAATGCGGCGCAGGTCGTGCTCGGACCGATTGCCGATCTGGTGGCCGAAGAAATCCGGGGAGCGCTCGCGGGCGGCGGCGCAAGGGCTGCAGTCCTCACCCCTGCGACGACGCGGGACACCGACACGGCGACGCTACCCCGGGATATCACCGGAGCACTGGGCGGCGAAACGAATGTCCGCGCCGTGCGCGCACTCCATGGCCGCTACCGGGTCGAGCTCGCCGATGCGAGCCGCGTCGATGACGGCGCATTGGCGCGCCTGACGCGTGGCATCGTCCGTCCGCAGCCCGATGTCTGCCATATCCTGATCTGAACGGGGCAGCGGTCTTCCCACCGCTGGCCTCGGCGCTCGCCGTGGCCTCCGCCGGAGACCCGGCGGGCGCCGCAAACCTATTCGGTCGGCGCACCGGCGCCGCGCGGCTGCTGCCGATAGACGCGAACATGGTCAATCTCGAACCGGATCGGGAAGATCGCGTCATCGACCTCGCCGCCCATCGCGCCGCCGACCGCGAGGTTGAGCAGCAGATATTGTGGCTGGTCGAACGGCCATTGCGCTGCGCCGGTACCCGCGTTGGCGTAGCGGTGATAGGGTTTGCCGTCGACCGCAAAGCGGATCTCGCGCGGGGTCCACAGCATCTGGTAATCGTGAAAGGCGTCGCAGGCATCCTCGACGCGCGTCTTGCCGCCATTGCCGAATGTTCCGGCGGTCGAGCGATTGTGGATCGTGCCGAAGACATCGCCCGGCGTCTTGCCGACATGCTCCATGATGTCGATCTCGCCGGCGTCGGGCCAGGGACCGTTCGCGCCAAGGGTCCAGATCGCGGGCCAGCTTCCCTTGCCGCATGGCAGCTTTGCGCGCACTTCGATCAGGCCATAGGTAAACTCGGCCTTGCCCTTGGTGATCAACCGCGCCGACGAATAGCCCTGCCCGCCATGGTCGGCGCGGCCGGTCAGCGTCTCCTTGCGCGCGGTGATGATCAGCCGGCCGTTCTCGACGCGGGCGTTTTCGGGGCGATCGGCGGCATAATATTGCAGCTCTTCATTGTACCAGCCGCCCTTGTTGGCATGGGTATCCCAGCTCCATTTGGCGGGGTCGGGCAGGCCGTCGACGTCGAATTCGTCGGACCAGACGAGCTCGAAACTGCCCTTGGCAGCGTCCTGCGCCGCGGAAGTTGGCGAAAGTGCCGCGCAGAGCAACAGGATGGAGGTTCCAACCAATAGACGCATCGCCGTTCCCCTCGGACAATTGGTATTAGATTGATATGCTACTTGTCATTATAAGATCATGCAATCGAGTCGTTTGGGGGAGACGCATGATGACCAAAATCCACGCCGCTTTTCTGGCTGTCGCCATTGCCTTTGCTGCCGGGCCGGTATCGGCCGAGGAGGAAGCCGGCGCGCCGCAGATGCTCAACGAACCGACGGCGGGCTGGAATGTCTACGGCCCCGGCCAGACGCACAAGGTGCGCAAGGACGCTGCCGTGCAGGGCGGCACCGCGATGCGCGTGACGATCCCGGCGAAGCCCGCGAACCCGTGGGATATCGGCGCATCGGTCCCGATCAGCGGCGGTATCGCCAAGGGCGACAGGCTGATCCTCGCCTTATGGGTGCGGCTGGCCGATGGCGGCGCGGCGGCGCCCGCGGATCTCGGCGCCGCGATCCAGCAGAACAGCGCCCCTTATGCGCCGATCGTGGCAGGACGCGTCGCGATTACGGGCGAATGGAAGCTGGTGCATCTGAAAGGTATTGCCGGCGACGCCTATCCGCCGGGCAAGGCCAATGTCGCACTGACGCTGGGCGACGCGGCGCGCACGATCGACCTTGGCCCCGCCTTCGTGATGAAAGCCGATTGAGGCGCCTGCGGCAGGACCCTAGTCCCAGTCGAGCGCCCCTTTTTTCCACTCGTAGATGAAACCGATCGTCAATATCCCCAGAAAGACCATCATCGCGCCCCACGCCTCCCAGCCGAGGTCGAGCACGACGACGGCCCAAGGGAAGAGGAAGGCGGCCTCGAGATCGAAAATGATGAACAGGATCGC
>NZ_DASWTD010000107.1:0-9735 GCF_036402335.1 Sphingopyxis sp.
GAGACCCGTAACACGGCCCGCCCATTCGCCTTCGATCGTAGCCCGACCCTCGAGCTCGAGGCCGAGTTCGAGAAAGAAATCTACCGTGGCATCGAGGTCCTCGACTACGATTCCCATATTGTCCATCCGCTTGATCGCCATGATGCCAGTCTCCTCGATGTCGCGATTGATGCTAGGGCGTCCCCATCCCTACCCGCCCTTCTTTTGCGCCCGCGCCGCCCTGACGCCGGCGAGAAACTGTTTTTCATCGACCTTCATCGCCAGCCCTCGCGCCGACAGGAAAAATGCGGCACGCGGCATGGTGATATTGCCCTCGCTGGTGGTCAATATTGCGCCCTGAGGCGCCATCGCCGTGACCTTGCCGAGCACCACGGCACCGTCGGCGCTCCGCACCTCGGCGCCAGGTTTCAATGCTCCATCGACGGCCGCCGCATCGGCCTCGGCCTGCCTCAGGACCGCGACAATCTTCGCCTTCGGAGCTTTCAGCGCCGGGCCCTTGGCGCTTTTCACAAAGGCATTCTTCGACACGACCAGTCCATTGCCGTCGATCGACACCGCAACCCTGTCTCCGGACACTTTCACGATCTCGCCGACCTGTTCGCCATTCTGGTCATAGACCTTGGTCCCGACAACCAGCGAAGCAGCCGGCGCGGGATCCTGCGCGTGCGCGGCGGGCGCAGCGAGTGCCAGCGCGCCCGCAAGGCACAGCGCCGCCGTCGGGGTGAATGATCTGGGCATGACAGACTCCTCGGGAAACAGCGTGTCTTCCCGTGCCGCAATGCGTGACAGCACGCCAAATGCGATGCTGATCGGCCGTGCAACGGACACGGCGAGACGACGTCCCGGCCCTCGAAGCGATCGGACGCGTCCCTGCCGGCTGCCGCGTCCGCTGCGAGGTGCGAACGTCGGGGCAATGACCTCAAACGGTCGGAACGGTGCCACCGTCTATGACGAACTCCGCGCCGTGGATGGCGGCGGCGCGATCCGAAGCCAGATAGGCGATGAGATCGGCGACCTCATGCGGATCGGCCGGACGCCCGATCGGGATTCCGCCGAGGCCGTCAAGGACGACCTGCCGCGCGTCTTCGATCGTACCGCCATTGGCGGCCTGCAGCCGCTTCAGCAGTTCCTCGGACGCTTCGGTCATGATCCAGCCGGGAGAAACGACGTTGACCCGCACCCCCTTCGGCCCGAGCTCCTTCGATACCGACTTGCTGTAGGTCCTGAGCGCAGCCTTGGCGGCGGCGTAGGCTGTCGTCGATTCAGGAAGCGGCAGCACCGACTGGATCGAGGTGACATGCACCACCGTGCCGGCGCCGCGCTCGACCATCTGCGGAATCAGAAGTCGATCAAGGCGAACCGTGGCCAGAAGGTTCAAATTCAGTTCGTCGAGCCAGAGATCGTCGGTCAGGGCGGCAAAGCCGCCGCCCGGTGATGATGAACCGCCGATCACATGGGCGACGATGTCGACGCCGCCCATTTGCGCGAGAGCCGCTGCGGCCAGGCTTTCCCCGCCCGCCGCTGTCGTCAGGTCGGCCCGAACAAACTCGACGCCAGCAATGGGGTCGGGGTTTCCGCGGGCGGCGGTCATTACCCGGGCGCCGCCGGAAAGGAAACGCTTGACGGTGGCGCGGCCCAACCCCTTGGTGCCGCCGCTGACGACGACACGCTTGCCGGCGAACTCGGTCGGATCAAGGGTAATGCTCATAGCGTGATCTCCAACGTCTGGATGGCGTCATTCTCGAGCGTGAAGTCATAGGTGAAGCGGATGGGACTGCCCTTGAAGTCGCCATGTGCGGGGCCCTCGACGACGATCTTGCCGTTCTCGTGGCGAACGCTGTCCGGCGTGAAGATGGCCTTCACGGCGACGACCTCGTCTTCGAACAGCGTCCTGATTTCGGGGTGGCCCGCGTGACGGTGGCCGTTGTCCACTATGAGAGCATCGGCGGCGAACGGCTTCAGCATGCCGTCAACGTCGAGCCGTGCGTTGGCCTCGACAAAGTCGGCGATGGGTTTGGGCAAGGCTGCAACAACCGCTTGGATGCCGTTCTGATTGGTGTCGGATTCGCTCTTGGTCTGCATGATAAGTCTCCTTCATTTGACTTGCCTCCGTTGTAAGACCAGCACACTATCCGGATAAGTAGGCCAATATGGCATGAGCCAGTGAAGGATTCAGGATAATGTCGCGACTGGCGCTTCGGGACTTCGACGCCGTTCTGGGCGTTGCACGTCGCGGATCCTTCCGGCATGCCGCCGTCGATCTGGGCATGTCGACGACGGCGCTCAGCCACATGATTGCGCGGATCGAAGCCGAGCTGGGTGTGCGCCTGTTCAACCGCACGACACGGAGCGTCGCATTGACCGACGCCGGTCGGATTTTCGTCGATCGCCTTGGTCCCTCGCTTCAGGATGTCCGCGAAACCATCGAGATCGTCCGCGAACGCCGCGCGACGCCGACGGGAACGCTGCGGATCAACGCGCCGCCCTTCGCGGTACGCTCGCCCGCTTTCACCCATTTGCTCCTGGAATATTCGCGCCGCTATCCCGACATGCATGTCGACGTCGTAACCGAGGGCCAGCTGCGCGACATCATCGCAGAAGGTTTCGATCTCGGCGTTCGCGTTGCCTCGCTCATCCCGACCGACATGATCGCGCTGTCGCTGGGCGAGGCGCAGCGCTTCGCGGCGGTCGCCTCGCCTGCGTATCTGACCTCGCGATCACGACCGCTGGTACCGACCGATCTCGCTTCCCACGACTGCATTCGTGTCCGCTTGCCTGATGGCGCGCTCTACCGCTGGCACTTCGAGAAGGGCAGCGACACGGCGCAGATCGAGGTGAGCGGCCCGATGACGTTCGACGAACTCAACCTGTCGCGCGCCGCTGTAATGGCCGGACGCGGGATCGGTTTCTATTTCGAACAGGATGTCATCGCCGATATCGAAGCAGGAACGCTCGTCCGCCTGCTTGAAGACTGGACCCCGCCCTTCCCCGGCCTCTGTCTTTATTATCCAGGCCGGAGGCATCCGTCCGCCGGGCTGGCCGCATTCCTGTCGGTCGCTCGCGAACTGGCTTCAACCGGAGCAAAATCGTAGATTTCGGCGGGTGTGGCCGATTGAAGACGATCTGCTTATAGTTTGAAAACGCGGTAATCGGACATCCCTATCCTAACGCTTCGCCTGACTTGCCGATGCGCGGCTCCCAAATATTCCGATCAGAGCGGAGGCGGATAAAGATGTTCCGTCAGCTAGCGAGCGCCTCTTCCGCCATGGCACCACGGATTGCACGCGCCATCTCGGCCGCGCGAAACGGCTTCGGTAAGCGAAGGACATCGCTCGCCGTATCCTCGGCAAGATCAGCAAATCCGGTGATCATCAGAACAGGAATATCGGCGCGAACCCTGCGCGCTTCGCGCGCAAGTTCCAGCCCACTCATCGATGGCATCAGATAGTCAGTTACGATGATGTCGAAGGGCTGCGATCGAATCTGGCCAAGAGCTTGCGCTCCCGCGGCGGCCTGCGTCACCAGATGCCCCATCTCTTCGAGCATGGCCGCAGTTCCCTCGCGAACGATGTCTTCGTCATCAACGAGCAATATCCGCAGCGGCGCTGTTTCGAGAAGCGGCGCATCGGCCGGAGAGACATGTGATAAAGCTTCTGAAGAGGCGGCGGGTAGCAGAATTTCGGCGACCGTGCCGCTGCCGGTCTTACTATGTAACGACAATCGCCCGCCCGACTGAGCGGCCAAACCATGCACCATCGACAGACCGAGCCCGGTACCCTTGCCCACCCCTTTGGTTGAGTAGAAAGGCTCGACGGCCCGCGCGAGCGTCTCGGCATCCATGCCCGCCCCGCTATCCGCTACCGCGATGCGGACATAGATGCCCTCGGGAAGGCCCCCGTCCTCATCGGTTGCCTCCCAGTGATCAACCGAAATAGCGAGGCGCCCCCCATCGGGCATCGCATCGCGCGCGTTGACGGCCAGGTTGAGAATGGCGAGTTCTAGCTGGTGGGGATCGACCATCGCCGCAGGGACATCGACTGCAAGATCGACCGACAGGTCGATCGTCGGACCGATCGAGCGGTGAACGAGTTCCTCCATCCCGGCGATCAATTCCTTCACATCGACGGGAAGCGTCTCGAGATTCTGGCGGCGCGCAAAGGCAAGCAGGCGGGCGACAAGTGTCCGCGCGCGCTCGGACGACTGGAGAGCGCCATCGAGAAGCTTCTGCAGCCGCGGTTCCGTAATCTTGGTGCGCAAGATGTCGAGGCTACCGACGATGGGCGTGAGCAAATTGTTGAAGTCATGGGCGACGCCACCGGTGAGCTGGCCGAGCGTCTCGAGTTTCTGGGCCTCGTGAAGCTGCATCATCACTTCGGCATGTTCGCGCGTACGTTCCTCGACGCGTTGCTCAAGCTCGACCGCGAAGTTGCGGAGCGTCTCTTCGGCCGCTTTCCGCTCGGTAATTTCCTGGCTGACGCCGATCATCCCGAGCGCACGGCCACTCGCATCGAGCTCGGGCTTGCCGCGAACCTGCACCCAATGCACCGACCCATCAGGCCAGACGCAGCGATATTCGATGTCATAGTCGGCGCCGGTCGCAAGGGCTCGGCGAACCTCCGCCTGCATTGTCGCCCGGTCGTCGTCGTGCACGCTGGCGACAAGTTCGTCATACGGGAACGGGTCGTCGGCGGACCTGCCATAGTGGCTTTTGCAATCGGGCGATGCATCGAGCCGCATCGACGCGACGTCATAGGTCCATGCGCCCAGCCGTCCGGCCGATAGCGCGATGCGTAGCTGTTGCTCGCCTTCGCGGATCGCCTGGAGGCGCGTCCTTGCCTCGTACTGGCGGCGTCGCCCGCGCAGCGCAGCCTTCACGATGCTGATGAGCGTGGTGGGATGAAAGGGCCGTTCAATGAAGGTGACATTGCCCAGAAGCTCGAGGTAGCGTCCGGCAGCGGGATTGCGCTCGATGCTCCCGCCGCGCTCGGTAAGCAGGATGAACGGGAAATCGGACCATTCGCCCTGCGCCCGAATGAAGCCATCGAGCCCGCGAAGGTCAGCGCCGCGCAGTGCTTCATCGGTAACGAGCCCGAAGCCCGCCCCGTTCTGCAGGATATCGACAAAATCGTCGAGACCTTTGGCGATGCCGCTCTCGATGCCGGCTTCGCTCAACATCGAAGCCGCAATATCGGCGTCCCTTCCGCGCGGCGCGAGAATGATCGCCCGCTCTGAAAAGGTCCGGTTCATCCGGCGGGAAGTGCCTGTGGGGGTTCCATCAGTTCCGCGGAACCGATGATTTCGGGAACGCCGCGAAGTACACCCTGGAAACCGGTCAAAGGCGCGCCAAGGGAAATGCCCTGCGACCCGATGCGATATTCGCGGATCGTATATTCATGCGCACCGGTGCGCTTCTTCATGATCGATATCGCGCGGCGTACGCGGCCCGCCGCCTCAAAATATCGTAGAAGCACGACGGTATCGGCGAGATAGGTTACATCGACGGGAGCCTTCATGTCACCCACCAGGCCGTGCTGCGCGACGGTCAGGAAGGTCATCACGCCCTGCCGATTCAGATATTGCAGCAGTTCGTGCATGTGAAGAATGAGAGCCGTCTCTTCGGGCATCGCGGCCTGAAAACCGTTGAGACTGTCGATCACAACCGTTTTCGCCTCATATTGCTCGACACAATTGCGGACGCGCTGCGAGAATTCGCCTGGCGACAGTTCGGCGGCATCGACTTGTTCGATGATAAGATTGCCGCTGTCGACCATCTGCTGGATGTCGATCCCCATACCCTTGGCCCGCGCAAAGAGAAGACCGAGTTCTTCGTCGAAGATGAACATCGCGGCCTTGTCGCCGCGGCGGACCGCACTCTCGACAAAGGTGAGCGCGAAGAGCGATTTTCCCGTCCCCGATGGCCCGAGAATCAACGCGCTCGATCCGGTATCGAAGCCGCCACCGAGCAGCGCGTTGAGTTCGCCATTCTCGGTCGCGATCACTTTCCGCTCGAAGTCTGTCTTGTGTTCGAGCGAGACGAGGCGCGGAAAGGCGCGTACCCCGCCCCTTTCGATGATGAAATCATGATAGCCGCCGCGAAAGCGCTGACCGCGATATTTGAGTACCCGCAAGCGGCGGCGTTCGGCGCCATATTCGGGCGACATCTCCTGAAGCCGGATGACGCCGTGCGCAACGCTGTGCACGGTCTTGTCTGCGCTTTCCGACGTCAGATCGTCGAGGAGCAACACCGTCGCGTCATGACGCGCGAAATAATGTTTGAGCGACAGGATCTGGCGGCGGTAGCGAAGCGAGCTTTGGGCCAGCAAGCGGATTTCCGAGAGGCTGTCGAGCACGACGCGATCAGGCTTCACCTCTTCATATTTTTCGAGGATTCTTTTGGTCGTCTCGCCAAGCTCAAGGTCAGAAGAATAGAGGAGGCTCTGCTGCTGTTCGTCGTTGAGGAGCGCCTCGGGCGGCACGAGTTCGAAGATATGGAAGTTGTCGGGAAGGTCCCAGCCATGCGATTTAGCGGTTTCGCGCAGCTCCTCCTCGGTCTCCGACAGCGTGATGTAGAGGCAGCGCTCGCCTTTAGCCGCACCTGCCAAGAGAAACTGATTGGCGATCGTCGTTTTTCCTGTGCCCGGATCGCCCTCCATGAGGAATATCCGTCCGCGCGCGAAGCCGCCGGCGGTGATGTCGTCCAGCCCGGAGACACCCGTTTCGGCCTTGATAGTCCGGTCCAAGCTGCTCTGTTCCGTCATTCCGTTCCGCTCCATTGATCGTCGCATCGTCCGTTCAAAATGATCGATACGCGAATGCGGTTCCCAAATTCGCGAACGAAGAGGTTATCCGTCGAGCGCCCCGAGGGCTTCGCGCAGGCTCGATAGCGTGAAGGGTTTCGCGAGAACCGGGCGGTTCTGCCATGCCGGCCCTAGCGCCCCCGTAAAACCACCCGTCGCCACCAGGAACGGGATGTTCGCCTCCGCCAGCGCCACCGCGATCGGATCGCCGCTATCGCCATCAGCAAGATGAACATCGACGATCGCCGCATCGATGCCGCCTTGCGCAATCCGGGCAAGCGCGGGCGTAACGCCATCGACGACAGCGATCGGCTCTCGCCCCATCATCATGACATATTCTTCGAGAAGCATGCCGATGATCGCATCATCCTCGACGATCAATATACGCAGCAATATCGGCATTCTAACTCCAGCTCAGTTCGCTTATGCAACGCGCATGGAAACCCGGAACCAGCGGGGGATCTATAATGTTCCGTGAGAGCCCGCAGTTGGCCGAAAGCGGAATGACAACTTTCGGCCAGCAGACCGAGTAAGCTGCCATGTCATTTGGATCGTTTGAGCTTGAAGTCCGAACCGACGTAGGTCCTTACCGGATTACCCCGCTCAAGTTGACGATTGCGATCCCATCCTTCCTTCCGGGAATGCGGGCAACCTTTCTATCGGCACATGTGTCGCCCGGATGGCATTATCCGTTCTATTTGCATGCTGCCCGCCCGGGCCTGGCGCGCGCATCGACTGATAGCGAACATCTTCTTCCCATAGACGGGCGAACGCACCGAACCGCGCAGGAGGCAGAAAAGAGTTCAGCGTTGCGATATAAAATTAGCCCCCGCGGGGCTTAGCCGCAAAGCATCTCCGACTGCACAGACGGACGACATCAGTGTGCCCCTCGGGCGGCATCCAAGCGCGTGGTCCGCTTGCTGAACTAAAGATTACGGTAGTTGGCAGTCACCCGTTCCAACAAGCGATACAGTCGATCGTGCTGCTCGATGTAGCTGCTATTGAAGAGCGCCCTCAATGTCCGCGCCGTCGGAAAACGTTCCCGAAAATAGAATCCGATACCCGAACGCCGGGTTGGCGGTTCCATCGCGGCCGCACTCGCCTCGATGGCCGCTTCGATCGCGCTGACCCAGGTCGCGGGTGGGCCGGCGAGCGGCTGGTCGGCGAGCCAGCGCAGCGCAGCGACATTCGCCCAAGGCACCTCGACAAGCGGTATCAGTTTCGAGAAAGCTTCGGCATCGACCTTCGACGCGTGATCCTTTTGCCAACGCCTTACAAAGATTTGACCGCGGCCCATCCTGACGAAGGCGTCGGTCAAAGAGACCATCGCCGCCAGCGTGAACGAGGCCATCAAGATAAGCAGGGCGAACCCCAGCGGGGGAAAGATCGGGATGAGCACGAACACGAAAAGCGGGAGCGTCATCCCCCCTGCAATCAGCATTGCCATGCGCTTTAAGCGCTCGGGACGTCGGATGATGATCATCAGCATGTCCCACAGCAGAAGCGGCGGGAAAAAGGGCCACATCAGCGGACTGAGATGCCGTCCTCTCCTGATGTTCACTTCTGCCGCGATATACCAGATCGCTGCATAGATGAGCCCGATCACAAGCGCGATCTGCTGGTAATCCCAAGTCTCGGGCAGCGGAAATTTTGGCAGCGCCAGCTCATCCTTTTGGAACACAAGACCTGAACGCATGAGTTCCCAAAGGTGGAGGATTTTAGCGTCCCGATCGTGCTGCTCCGGGCCAGTGTCTAAATAGGGTGCCGAAAAACTGGCGATCATGCATGCGACGATGCGCATGCTGAGTCCGAACATTCCGATCGGCGATTCGATCTCGGCGCGTCGCATGAGGAGGCCGGCGACCCAGAATATGGCAATCGCAACGGCGGCAATTCCGAACCGCATGCCTTCGATGTTCAGCGCCGCAATGATGAGGATCGCCGGCAGCAAAAGGAAATCGATGAGAGGCGCGATATTGGAAAGACGCAAGGCCGCTAGGAGATTGGCCGGCGACGGCAAGCGGGACAGATAGGCCTTTGTCGCGACATATTCGGTCCGGAGCGCCCCGCTGCGCGACAGGCGCAGCACCGAGATGCGGACCGAGCGATAGATGGTCGAAACAGGCGCGGCCAATCGCGACGCCTGCTGGTAAACGATATCGCTGAGCCAGACGCTGCCGGTCGCGAGGGCGTCGCTCATCAGCTCGATCAGCGCATCGTGCGGTGCTGTCCCGGCCACTTCGAGCGCAAGTTTTCGATCGAGCAAATTTTCGGTGGCCGACGCCAGGGCCAGGAGCTTCCCGATCTCGGCCCGCATTGCTGCCGGCATGCGTTCGACCCCGCCAAGTGTGCCGGCTTCGAGGATACGAAGGATATGGAGCTGAGCCGGCGCCCATGGGAAGGCCTGCAGTTGGCGCGTCTCGCTATTCGCGGTCATCGCTTGCTGCGCCGGAGTGAGCGTCAGCAGGCCCCACGCGCAATCGAGAAGCGACTGGACCGAAGCTTCATCGCCGGTCTGCAGCATTGTAACCGCCGTTTCGCGCCACCGCGCATCGGTGAGAAGCTGCCTGTGCGTAATCGACTGGGTATCGCGCAGCACGACGCACGTCGCAAAATGCTCTTGGAAGCGGCGGTGCGAGAAGGTGAACTCGGCCTCGTCGCCAACGGCTTCGGATTGCGAAGAGCGCCCAAGCTTCATGTAGATCAGCGCATTCAACGCGGCACCAAGCTTTTCGGAGCTGAGGGCGGTGTTCTGATGGGCCAGCGCTTTCTTAAGCTGTCCCAGAGTCGGGCTAAGACCAATACCGGTATCGGCCGTCATGGCGAAAGCGCAGTTTTCGGCAACCGTCCGCAACTCGTCGGCGGTTATATGGAAGCGCGCGGCGACGCGCGGTTCGTCGCGCGTGAAGCGATAGCCGATATATTTGGAGAGGACCTC
>NZ_DASWTD010000108.1:0-6978 GCF_036402335.1 Sphingopyxis sp.
ATGCTGCCCGTGACCTATGCGCTACTCGCCGAAATGATGCCGAGCCGCCATCGCGGGTGGAGCCTCGTGCTCGTCGGCGGGCTGGGCGCGGTCGGCGGCTATGCCGCGGCCAGCCTGCTTGCCGTCTGGCTCGAACCCATCTTCAGCTGGCGTGTGCTGTGGCTCGCGAACCTGCCGAGCGGGCTGATGCTTGTGGCGCTGGGCGCTTTCATCCCCGAATCAGCGAAGTTCCTGATGGCGCGCGGCCGGCACGACGAGGCGCGGCGCGTGATGGCGCGCTTCGGTGCGACCGTGCACCGCGTCGCACCCGACGGGCCTGCCGCGCCACACAGCCCCGCCGCGACGGCCAGACCACGCGCCTTTGGCGGCAAGCTGTTCGCGCTCGGCCTCACCGCAATCTGTTGGGGTCTCGTCAATTTCGGTCTCCTCTTGTGGCTTCCCGTCGAACTGATCGCCCGCGGTTACAGTATGGAGGTTGCCAGCCAGCTGCTGGCCGCATCTGCGCTGATCGCCCTGCCGACGGTCTTCGTCGTCGCGTGGCTCTATGGCGCATGGAGCGCCAGGAAATCGGTGCTGCTGTCGATCGCCATTACCTTGCTCGGACTTGCCGGCGTGCTGTGGCTCGCGCTGACCGGGGGCGCGAGCCCGGTATTGCCCGTTGCGCTGCTGATCGTCGGCAGCAACGGCATCATCGCGATGCTGCTCCCCTATTGCGCCGAAAGCTTCCCCTTGCGCATCCGTGGCCGCGCCACCGGTGTGGTCGCCGCGTGCAGCAAGCTTGGCGGCGTCCTTGCACAGGGCCTTGCGATCATGGCGATCATCCCGACACTTGGCGTGAGCGCGATGATGATCGCGGGACCGATGTTGCTGTCGCTTCTCCTTGTTGCGCGTTACGGCCGCGAAACGAGGGGTTCGGACCTCCGCGACCTCGACCCCGAAGGACATGTGTTCGACGGGTCGGGGCTTTAGGCGCGTGCTGCGCCTGCATTCGTAAGCGCCAGCAAGCGGCGCGCGAGTTCGATCACCGCCGACCGGCTCTCGCCGGTGCGCATCCCGACAAAATGCGCTGCCGGATTGGGTTCAGCGCGCGGCGAGACATAGGCGAGCCGCCCCGCCGTCACCGCCGCATCGGCGAGCGGGGTGCGGAGCAGCGCCACGCCCAGCCCCGCTTCGGCGGCGGTCAGCACCGTATCATAATCCTCGAACCGCCGGTCCTGCCAGCGCGGACGGTAACGCACCCCGGCTGCGGCCAGCCAGGCGCGCCAGTGCGCCATGTCCGAATCATGGAGCAGTTGCCGTCCCAGCAGTGCGTCGGCACCGGCATCCTCGCCGAGTTCCGCCGCCAGCGCCGGCGCGGCTACGGGGCGCAGCGTCTCGCGAAACAACAACTGGCTGTCGAGCCCTTCCCACGATCCCCGCCCGTACCGGATCACCAGGTCGGCTTCCTGCGCGTGAAGGTCGATCGGGCGGTGATCCATGGCCACGTCGATATGAATATCGCCGCGCTCGAGCCCGGCGAGCCGCGGCATAAGCCATAGCCGCGCAAACGCCGGCACCACCGCCAGCCGCACCGTCGGACGTCCGCGCCGCGGCCGCCACTGGTCGGCGCTGCGCGACAGCATCCCCAAGGCCTGCCGCGCCTCGGCGGCGAAACGCTGCCCGGCGGGGGTCAGGCGCACACCGCGACCGTGCCGCTCGAACAGGGTGGTGCCCAGCCAGCTCTCCAACGCCGCGATCCGGCGGCTGACCGACCCGTGCGTGATCTGGAGCATGTCGGCTGCAGCCGTGAAGGATCCGGCCTCCGCCGCGGCCAGCATGGCATTCAGCCCGTCGAGCGGCGGCAGAGGTTCCAAGCTGTGCATAATACGCACATAAAACTCCCCAACGGTGCGCTATGTCAAGAGGCTTCATCGTGGCAGTTGCCGCGTCATGACCCAGCTTCTCTCCGCTTGCCGCCCGTCCCTTGCCTGCATCGCCTTCCTCGCGCTCGCCGCACCCGCGTTTGCCCAGCGCGTCGACGAAAACGCCACGCTCGATGCCGAGGACGCCTTCGGATCGAATATCGGCGGCGAAGGGCTGGGCATCTACAGCCCGACCGATGTGCGCGGTTTCTCGCCGACCGATGCCGGTAACGTCCGGCTCGAGGGGCTCTACATCGACCGCCAGACCGAACTCACCAGCCGCCTCGTCGCGGGCAACCGCATCCGCATCGGCCCGACCGCGCTCGGCTATGCCTTTCCCGCGCCCTCGGGCATCGCCGATTATCGCATCCGTGCGGCCGAAGCCGACCCCGTGCTCAGCGTTGCCGCCAAGGGCGACAGCTTCGGCGGCTGGCTGGTCGAGGCCGATGCACTGCTCCCGCTCGCGGGGCGGGCGCTCGGGCTCGCCGCCGGCGCCGGCTTCTACCGCAACCAATATGCGTTCCGGAACAGCAATGACGTGCTCTCGACCTCGCTGTCATTCGTCTGGCGCCCTAACGAAACCACCGAGATCAAACCCTTCTGGAGCCGCGTCGGCGTCGACGACGAGGAATCCTATCCCATCGTCATCGGCGACGGCCAGGATCTGCCCGCCCGCATGACGCGCCGCCGCTTTCTCGGGCAGGACTGGGCTGACTATGAGGTCGAGCGCGTGACCTATGGCGGGCTCGGCCGCACCCGGCTCGGCGATTTCACGCTGCGCGGCGGCGTCTTCCGTTCGGCGAATATCACGACCGAGGGCTATACGCTGCTGCTCGATGCAGCGCCACCCGGCACGCTCGCCGCACGCACCGTTACCGCCAATCCGCGTCGCTCGAACGCCTCGACCAGCGGCGAGGTCAATATCGCACGTGCCTTTACCACCGGCCGTGTGCGCCACGAATTGCTGCTCGCGGTGCGCGCGCGATCGCAGACGCGCTTTTACGGCGGTTCCGACCATCGCTCGCTCGCGCCCGCACCGTTCAACGAGGAACGCGCCGTCGCGCGCCCCGCCTTCGTCTTCGGTCCACGCACCGAGGACAGGGTCCGGCAATGGACCGCCGGTCTTGCCTGGCAGGCACGGATCGACGGGCTCGGCCGCATCAATCTCGGCCTCCAGCGCAGCGATTATCGCAAACGCGTCACGACTCCCGCCGAGGCGCCACCGCAATCGCGCGCCAGCCCCTGGCTGTTCAGCATCGCCGCCGAAGCCGAACTCACCCCGCGCCTGACGCTCTATGGCGGGATGACGCGCGGGCTCGAGGAAAGCGACATCGCGCCCGAAACCGCGGTCAACCGCGACGAGGCGCCCCCCGCGATCCGCACCCGGCAGGTCGACGGCGGGCTGCGCTGGCAGCTCGGGGCAATGACTCTGATCGCCGGCGGCTTCGAAATCGAAAAACCCTATTACGGGCTCGACCGTGGCAACGTCTTCCGCCGCCTCGGCACCGTCACCCATCGCGGCATCGAGGCCTCGCTCAGCGGCTCGCCCGCCCCAGGCCTCACCCTCGTCGCCGGTGGCGTGCTGCTCGACGCGAAGCTTTCGGGCGAAGAGGTCGCGGGCGGATCGATCGGCCGCCGCCCGATCGGTACCCCGTCACGCAGCCTGACCGGCACCATCGACTGGCGCCCGCCGCAGCTTCCGGCGCTGTCGTTCGACGTCGGCATCGAGCATGCCGGGCGCCGCTACGCCGACGCGGCGAACGCCGTCCGCGTTCCCGCGCGTACCATCGTCGACCTCGGCGCGCGTTACCGGTTCGGCATCGGCAAGCTGCCTGCGGTGCTCCGCGTACAGGCGACGAACCTGTTCGACACCTATGGCTGGGACGTCGAGGGTAACAACGCCTTCGCCTATATCCCGTCGCGGCAGGTGACCGCCCGGATGGCCATCGACTTTTGATCGCCCTGACCGGCTTGCGCCCGATTTCGTCCGTTCTTCATCGAATTCTCTTGCGACTGCATATCAATATCCCTACCGGCTGCGGCTAATTGAGATTGAGTCGCAAAAAGGGGAATGATATGAAGCTCGCCCGGACGATCGCCATGTGCGGCGCCGCCGCCCTCGCCCTCACGGCCGCCGCCGCGCGTGCCGAAGAGGCCGCCGGGGCCGAGGCAGGCACCGGCGAGGATACCATCGTCGTCACCGGCTATTCGGGCACCAAGACCGACACCGCGCTGACCGAATTGCCCCAGCCGATCAAGATCATCACGTCCGAACAATATGAGGCGCAGGGCGCGATCAGCATCAGCGACACGGTGAAATATGCCGCCGGCGTCCTCGCCAACCCCTATGGCCGCGACACCCGTGTCGACGGCTTCAACGTCCGCGGGCTCGACGCGCTGCAGTTCCGCGACGGCATGCGCGACATCTTCTCCTATTATGCGTCGATCACGTCGGACCCGTATAATTTCTCGCGCGTCGAAATCATCCGCGGCCCCGCCTCGGTGCTGTTCGGCCAGGGGTCGATCGGCGGCCTCGTCAACCTCGTCAGCAAGACGCCCGACTTCGATACCCGCGGCGAAATCAGCCTCGTCTATGGCAGCGATGACCGCAAGGAAGTGCTGGGCGACGTCAATCTCGCGCTTGCCGACAATCTCGCGGTCCGTTTCGTCGGCCGCGCGCGCGATGCCGACACCTATGTCGATCATGTCCCCGACGACCGCGTCATGTTCGCGCCCTCGATCCGCTGGCAGCCGACGCCCGACACCGAAGTCGTGCTCACCGGTCTCTATCAGGAGGACGATACCGGCTCGACGTCGCAATTCCTCCCGATCATCGGCACTTTCAGGCCCAACACGGTCGCCGGCGAACAGCTCGATCGCTACACCTTCGTCGGCAAGGCCGGCTGGGACCGCTACAATGGCCGCTCGCTGCAGGGCGGTGCCTCGGTCACCCACAGCTTTTCCGACGCTGTCAAACTCAGCCTCAAGGCCCGATACATCGACAGCGACCTCGAATATAACACCCACTATGCCGACAGCTACACCAACCCGCAGGATCCCTTCTCGGTCTATGGGACCGACGGCCGCACGATCGCGCTGACCGCGGACGCGAGCGACGCGCGGATGAACGTCTTTTCGACCGACAATAATCTCCAGTTCAATTTCGGCACCGGCGCCAATATCGAGCACAAGCTGCTCGTCGGCATCGACTATAGCTGGAACAAGGTCGGCAAGCGGTACGCCGGCGGGGACGAGATCGTCGACCTCTACGACATCGATTATGACGCACTGCTGACCTATGACCCCAGCGGCCCCTTCGTCAACGAAAGCCAGAAGCAGCTCGGCATCTACGTCCAGGACCAGATCCGCTTCTACGACCGCGTCTCGGTCGTGCTCGGCGCCCGCCGCGACCGCGTCACCGGTTCGTCGGGCCAGAAGGACAATGCCACGACCTTCCGCGCCGGCATCATCGGTGAGATCGGCGCGGGCTTCTCGCCCTTCGTCAGCTATACCGAAAGCTTCCTGCCGGTCGCCGGCCGGATCGACAACGGCGACGGCAGCTTCGGCGATCCCTACCGGCCGCAGACGGGCACCCAATATGAGGCAGGCGTCAAATGGCAGCCCGCGCCGGGCACCCTCGTCACCGTCACCGCCTTCAAGATCAAGGAACGCAACCGCGTTCTCTATCTCGCTGCCGGCGGCACGACCCAGTCGGGCGAACTCAACACCAAGGGCTTCGAGATCGAGGCGAGCCACACGCTGCCCGGCAATTTCGAGCTGCTGGCCAACTATGGCTATTCGAAACTCAAGTCGGAAACCAACACCAGCCTCGATTACATGCCGCGCCATACCGCGTCGCTCTGGTCGACCAAGACCTTCGGCCTTTCGAGCGAAGCGCAGCTGCGTCTCGGCGGCGGCGTCGTCTACAGCGGCAAGAGCGTTTCGACCAGCCCGGTCTGGTCGATCGTCACACCGTCGCGCACCACGGTCGACGCGCTCGCCGAGATCAACTGGAACAGCTGGCGCTTCGCGCTCAACGCGACCAACCTGCTCAACAACAAATATTTCGCTTCGTGCCTCGCGCGCGGCGACTGCTTCGTCGGCGCCCCGCGCAACGTGATGGGCACGGTGGGCTACCGCTTCTGACCGGGCTGGCCGCCGCGCCCGCGCGCGGCGGCTAGTCGGGCTTCGATTTCCTCGGCTGGGCCACTTCCACCCGGTCGCGGCCATTCACCTTGGCGCGCAGCAGAGCGGCATCGGCCGTACGCACCAGCCGGTCGAACCCGCAATGGACCGGCGCGACCGCGATCCCGACCGAAACGGTGATCGGGTCGAGGTCCTTGCCGCCATGTCCGAGTTCGAGCGCCGCGATACGCGCACGAATATCCTGCGCGCGCTCTTCGGCCTGCACGGGCGACAGCGTCGGAAGCAGGATGAGGAACTCCTCGCCGCCATAGCGAAAGGCAAGGCCCGTCTCGCGCGTCACATTGGCGAGCACATGCCCGACCGCCCGCAGCACCGCATCGCCCGCCTCATGGCCATGGACATCGTTGAAACGCTTGAAATGATCAACGTCGATCATCAGGCAGCCGAGCGCTTCGCCCAGCCGCTCGGCCTGTGCGATCTGCGTCTCCAGCACATGTCCCAGCTGCCGCCGGTTGGCGAGGCCGGTCAGCGGATCGGCCATCGCCATTTCGCGCAGCGTGTCGCGAAGCTGGAGATTGGCGATCGCCAGCCCGATATTTTCGGCG
Source organism: Sphingopyxis sp. (assembly GCF_036402335.1). Lineage (GTDB taxonomy): Bacteria > Pseudomonadota > Alphaproteobacteria > Sphingomonadales > Sphingomonadaceae > Sphingopyxis. The sequence goes on from NZ_DASWTD010000108.1 coordinate 6,653, forward strand.
AGCATGTCGAAATAGATCAGCTGCGCCGCGCTGCGCGCCGCATCGCCCGCGGGCATTTCGAAATAGAGCAGGCCCAACGTCTCGCGCTGCGCGGTGAGCGGCAAGCACAGCGTATCGACCGGATGGCCGGCATCGCGTTCGATATGGTCGCACGGAACATCGACATTGTCCCCCGCCGGACGATGACGCAGGCCGCGCCGCAGCGCCCAGCAGGATATCGGCGAAAACTGCTCCGCCGATCGCACCGGCCCCAGCCAGCTCCCCGCCTCGATCACAAGATTGCGCTGCTTGTCGAGCAGGTACAGCCGCCCCGGCAGCCCCGGGGC
>NZ_DASWTD010000109.1:0-5070 GCF_036402335.1 Sphingopyxis sp.
CATCGCCGAGGTTGCACGGCAGCGCGACATGATCGCCGCCAAGCGTATCGCGAAAGGCGGCGAGCTTGTCGGCGTTGGAGCCCGACACCGCAAGCCGTGCGCCCTGCGCGGCGAGCGCCTGCGCGATGGCCGAGCCGATGCCGCCCGAAGCGCCGGTGACGAGGGCGGTCATGCCGGTGAGATCGAACATATTACTCTCCTGAAATCTTTGAATTAGAGCGTCTTGAGCAGTGCCTCGATGTCATCCATTGAAATCACACTGGCCGTCTCGACCTCGCCTGCGACGCTGCGCTTGACCATCGGCGAGAGGACCTTGCCGCCGAATTCGACGAAGTGCGTCACACTGATATCCTCCATCGACACGACGCTCTCGCGCCAGCGGACGCGGCCGGTGACTTGGCTGACGAGCAGGTCGCGGATCGTGTCGGCATCGCTCGCCGGGCTCGCAGTGACGTTGGCGACCACCGGCACCAGCGGCGCGGCAGGCGGGTTCGCGCCGAGCGCTTCGGCCATCGCGTCGGCGGCAGGCTGCATCAGCGGGCAATGGAAAGGCGCCGAGACGGGGAGCAGGACGCCGCGCTTGATGCCATAATCCTTGACCAGCGCGACCGCGCGCTCGATCGCGCCCTTGTGGCCCGAAATCACGACCTGCGACGGGTCGTTATCGTTCGCGACGGTGCAGACTTCCCCTTCGGCAGCGGCATCGGCAAGCTTCTGCGCCGTCTCGATATCGGCGCCGAGCAGCGCCGCCATCGCACCGACGCCGACGGGCACCGCCGCCTGCATCGCCTGCCCGCGCGTCTTCAGCAGCCGCGCCGTCGTCGCGAGGTCGAACGCACCCGCGGCGCAGAGCGCGCTATATTCGCCGAGGCTGTGCCCCGCGACATAATCGGCCTTGCCGGTGAGCGTCACGCCGCCCTCCTTTTCGAGTACGCGCAGCGTCGCGATCGCGTTCGCCATGATCGCGGGCTGGGCATTTTCGGTGAGGGTGAGCTGGTCCTCGGGACCTTCGCTCATCAGCTGGAACAGTTTCTGGCCTAGCGCGTCGTCGACCTCCTGGAACACCTCGCGCGCGACGGGCGAGGCTTCGAAAAGGGCCTTGCCCATGCCCACGGCCTGGCTGCCCTGACCCGGAAAGATGAATGCGCGCATGATGCGTCCCCTGATGAATATGGATTTGGCCCGCGCCTATTCCCTCACCCCGCGCGATGCAAGCCGAAGGGCACGACCTTGTTCGCCACGTCGTGGCCGATGTCGGCCCGCCCGAGCCAGGGGATAGCCGTGCGTGCGCACCAGCCTGCCGCGATCTCCGCGGCCTCCATACCGAAGGGCCGGTCGTTTTCGGGAATATCGCTCACCCGCCCGAGCCGGATGCCGGCGAGGCCGCGCGGGCCAAGGTAGCTCGCGACATGGAAGAAGGCGCGGTCGAAGGCATAGAGATATTCGCTGACCTCCTCGACCAGCAACACATGGCCCGACAAGTCGGGTTCGAGCGGGGTACCGAGCAGCATCGAGAGCGTCATCAGGTTGAACGCCGCGTGGCGCGCGCCGTGCCGGAGGCCCGGCTCGCACGCCGCGGGGTCGCGCGCGACGAGCCAGTCGAGCGCGCGGAGCACCGCCGCATCGCCGCCCTCGCGGCGGATGTCGGCGACCATCGGCCCGTGCGCCACATGATCGAAACCCTCGCGGTAGAGCGCACCGAGCAGATTGCCCTGATCCGAATAGCCGAGGAACGCCTTGCCGCGTGCCACGTCAGTCATCGCCGCGACCGCATCCTCGGCGATCCGGCACGCGCCATAGCCACCACGCGCGAACCAGATCGCGTCGATGTCGGGGCGGTTCGCCATTTCGACGAGCGCGGCGAAGCGGTGGCCGTCCTCGCCCGCGAAATGGCCGTGAACCGCGAAGCACTGCGGGTCGAATTCGAGCTCGACGTCGGGGTAGCCGAGGCTCGCCAGCGCGCGCACCGCCTCCGCATCATCGGGCAGGATCGGGGTCGACGGGGCTACTATTCCTATACGCATGAGCCCCCTTATCCGCTCGCATCGAGCGAAGTCGAGATGCCTCTCGGCCTTACGCTATTCCGACGGGTGTCTCGACTTCGCTCGACACGAACGGAAATCGGGGTGAGTGCCGGTTGCAAACCCTTCATCAAAGCCATATCGCGCCGCGATGGCCGAAAACAAATCCTATTTCTTCTGCGGCATCGGCGGGTCGGGCATGTTGCCGCTCGCGATGATCGTCGCGGCGCGCGGCGCGGCGGTTTCTGGGTCGGATCGCAGCCGCGACCAGGGCCGGACGCCCGGTAAATTTGCCTGGCTCGAAGATCAGGGCATCGCCTTTTACCCGCAGGACGGCAGCGGGCCCAGCGCCGGCCAGATCCTCGTCGCCTCTGCCGCGATTGAAGACAGCGTTCCCGATGTTGCCGCGGCAAATGCGCTCGGCCTCCCCCGCATGACGCGCGCCGACCTGAATGCTGCGCTGTTCAACGCCGCCGGCCGGGCGATCGGCGTCGGCGGCACAAGCGGCAAGTCGACCGTCACCGGAATGATCGGCTGGATACTCGAAAGAGCAGGGAAGAAGCCCACCGTGATGAACGGCGCGGTGATGCGCAATTTCTCGGGCGACGATAGCCCCTTTGCGAGCGCGCTGGTCGGAGACGATGCTTTTTACGTCAGCGAAGTCGACGAGAGCGACGGATCGATCGCGCTATATGCGCCCGACGTCGCGGTGGTCACCAATATCAGCCTCGACCACAAGAGCCTTGCCGAACTGCATCAATTGTTCGGAGATTTCGCCGCGAAGGCCCGCGTCGCGGTGATCAATGCCGACGACGCCGAGTCCGCCCCGCTGCTGTCGGGGCGCAATGTGGTAACCTTTGGCTTCGGTGACAGTGCGACCGTACGCGGCAGCGATTTCGAGGCGTTGCCCGACGGCTGCTGCTTCGCCGTCCGCGTCGATGGCACCGCCTATCAGGTCAAGCTCCGCATGCCAGGCCGCCACAATGCCGCCAACGCGCTCGCTGCCATCGCCGCGGCGCACGCGGCGGGTGCAACCGCCGCACAAGGCGTCGAGGCATTGGCGGACTTTGCCGGCCTTGCACGCCGCTATGAAGTACTCGGGCAAGCAAATGGCGTCACCGTGATCGACGATTTCGCGCATAATCCCGACAAGGTCGCCGCGACGCTGGCGGCCGTCGCCGAACTCCCGGGCCGCGCCTTGCTCTTCTTCCAGCCGCACGGCTATGGCCCGCTCCGCCAGATGGGCAAGGAGCTCGCTGCGAGCTTCGCGAGCGGAATGCGCGACGGCGATAGGCTGTTCGTCTGCGACCCCGTCTATTTCGGTGGCACGGTCGACCGCAGCATCGGCAGCGAGGCCCTCGTCGCCGACATCGTCGCGGGCGGGGCCGATGCGATACATATGACGACCCGCGCCAATTGCGGTGCGGCGATGCTCGACGAGGCGAAGCCAGGCGATCGTATCCTGATCCTTGGCGCGCGCGATGACACGCTCACCGAATTCGGGCGCGAACTCCTGGAAAAGCTCGCCCTCCGCGCTTGATTTCCGCGCGCGAATCTGTATAGGCGCGCTCATTCGGGGCGAGGCCTTGTGCCGTTCGCCCCGTTTGCTTTGCACCAATCCGTGAAGCGAGACGACAGCCGGAGGGGTTTCGCGATTGGCGCGAAATCAGCGATCGGCCAAATCGAAGGACGCAAACCATGCCGTTTTACGAGCATGTCTTTATCGCGCGTCAGGACCTGAGCCAGGCTCAGGTCGACGCGCTGGCGGAAACCGTCACCAACGTCATCGGCGAATATAAGGGCCAGGTTCACAAGACCGAAACCTGGGGCCTGAAGCAGCTCGCCTACAAGATCCAGAAGAACCGCAAGGGTCATTATGTGATGCTGTCGGCCGAAGTGTCGGGCGAAGCGATCGCAGAGATCGAGCGTCAGGCTGCGATCAACGAAGATATCATCCGCTGGCTCACCATCCGCGTCGACGAACTCGAAAAGGGTCCGTCGGTGATGATGCGCAAGCAGGAACGTCGTGGCGGCCGTGGCCGTGACCGCGACGGCGAAGAATAAGGATAACGATCATGGCACGACCCTTTTTCCGCCGCCGCAAGACCTGCCCCTTCAGCCAGAAGGATGCACCGGTCATCGATTACAAGGACGTCCGTCTGCTCCAGGGTTACCTGTCGGAGCGCGGCAAGATCGTCCCGTCGCGGATCACCGCGGTGTCCACCAAGAAGCAGCGTGAGCTGGCAAAAGCGATCAAGCGCTCGCGCCACATCGGCCTGCTCCCCTACATTGTGAAGTAAGGAGGGCGGACCGATGGAAATCATCCTGCTCGAACGTATCGAGAAACTCGGCGGCATCGGTGATGTCGTCACCGTCAAGAACGGCTTTGCCCGCAACTTCCTGCTGCCGAACAACAAGGCGCTGCGCGCGAACGAAGCCAACCGCAAGCTGTTCGAAGCCAATCGTTCGAAGATCGAGGCCGACAACGCCGAGCGTCGCACCGACGCCGAAGGCCGCGCCAAGGACATCGACGGCAAGCAGGTCGTCCTGATCCGCCAGGCATCGAACACCGGCCAGCTCTATGGTTCGGTTTCGGTCCGTGACATCGTCGACGCGCTCGTCGAGGACGGCGTCACCGGCGTGACCAAGTCGATGGTCGAACTCGAACGCCCGATCAAGGCGCTCGGCCTCGTCGACGTCAAGGTCAAGCTGCACCCCGAAGTCGCCGTGACCGTCGGCGTCAACGTGGCGCGTTCGCCCGACGAAGCCGAAATGCAGAAGCAGGGCATCGACGTCATCGCCGCGATGTTCGAGGAAGAACAGGCCGAAGCGGTTGCGACGGCGCTGGAGCCCGACAGCGAGGACGAATTCGAAGACGTGGGCGCCGCTCCTTCGGAACTGGCTGCCGAAGAAGCTCCGGCTGCAGACGGGGAAGAAGAGGCTTAAGCCCTTCGATCTTGCAAGAAACAGAAAAGGCTCCGGAACCCTGGTTCCGGAGCCTTTTCTTTTGCCGCGTTTCCGGGGGGCGACGGTTTTGGGGTGGTGAGCT
>NZ_DASWTD010000110.1:0-4276 GCF_036402335.1 Sphingopyxis sp.
ATTCGTTGCCGCGGCCACGCTCCACTTGGCCATGATCGTCGCGCTTTTTGCCCTTTATCGGCGTTTACCGTCGGATGACGCAAAGCTCGCCACCCTTCATAGCCGCTTGAATCTCCTGTGCGGACTGGTGCTGGCCCTCAATGCCGTGCCGCTCGTGTTCCAGCAGATCCAACTGGAGCAGCGGCGCTCGAAAGCCGCGGACAGCCTCGGTCACTTCGAAGGCATAGCTTCGGCCGACAGCCCCGATGTGTGGCACATCTTGCTCGACCGCTATGCGGCGACCGATACGCTGAAAACGCGCTATGGCTTCGATAACCGGCCATTTGTCGATGCGCTGCGCAAGCGCGGTTTCGCGGTGCAGGATCAGGCTTTCTCCAACTATCAACGGACCAGCCACTCGGTCGCCTCGACCATGAACGGCCGCCTGCTCGACCCGATGGTGCCGCACATAAAGAGCCAGCCGGACGACTGGGTGCCCATCTATCGCGTCATGCGCCACGGTTCGGCAGTAAAGCTGTTCAACCGGATGGGTTATCGGACGATTTTCGCCGGGAGCTGGTGGGAGCCGACGCGTTTCAGCGCCGACGCCGATGAATCGATCGTCATCCGCGCCGTGCCCCAGCTCGCCCGTCTCGTCATCGCCCAGTCCGCTGCGGGATTCTGGACGCAGGGGATGCGCGTCCCCTATCTCGACGGCCGGGGAGACCAATGCTTTCGTGCCAACGAGAAATTCCGCCGATTGCGCGCATTGGCGCAAGATCCGGACCGCAAGCAGGTTTTCGCGCATTTTCTGGTACCGCACCCGCCATTCGTCCTGAACGCCGATGGCAGCTGTCGATCTCTGGCAACCGCCGCAAAGGCGCCCCGCAACGAAAATTACCTTGCCCAGGTGCAGTTTGCCAATCGCGAACTCGTGCGCCTCGTCGATGCCATCCTGGCGGGTCCGCGACCCGCGGTGATCGTCATCCACAGCGACGAGGGTCCCTGGCCCAGACCCTATGTCGGAAATGAGCATGGGCTGGGCACCGACCCCGTGCCGGTGCCGTGGCATCGTCTCGACAAGGAACAGCTGGGTGAAAAAATGGGCGTATTGCTCGCGGTCCGCGATCCTTCGGGGCGCGCGCCCCAAACGATGCCGACATCGCCCGTGCAAATCTACCCGGCCATTCTGAAGGACCATTTCGGGTCTCGCCGGCCCGTTCCTTCTTCGCGCCACTATGTCTTCCGGAGCGATGCTGAACTCTATCAATTTGACGAGGTCAGCTCAAAACTCCGTGCCCCGGAATGACGGCTACACCCGCATCGGCATCAGCACATAGAGCGCCGGGCTCTTTTCGCTTTCGCGGATCAGCGTCGGCGCGTTCGCATCGGCAAGATGCAGTTCGACCGTATCGCCGTCGACCTGTCCGAGGATGTCGCTGAGATAACGGGCGTTGAAGCCGATCTCCATCGAATCGCTGTCATAGGCGGCCGCCACCTCTTCGGCGGCGGTGCCGTTTTCGGGGCTGGTGACCGACAGCGTGATGCGGTCCTTGTCGAGGCCGACCTTGACCGCGCGGGTCTTTTCGCTGGCGATCGTCGAGACGCGGTCGACGCCCTGGTACAGGCTCTTCGGATCGACCTTGAGCAGCTTGTCGTTCGCAGTCGGAATGACGCGGCTATAGTCGGGGAACGTGCCATCGATCAGCTTCGACGTGAGGATCGCATTGCCGAGCTGGAAGCGGACCTTGCTCGCCGACAGGCTGATTTCGACATTGCCTTCGGCCTCGTCGAGCAGCTTGCGGATTTCGGTGACGCATTTGCGCGGCACGATGACGTCGGGCATCGACGAGGCGCCGTCGGGACGCGTGACGGTGTAACGCGCGAGGCGGTGACCGTCGGTCGCCGCGGCCTTGAGCACCGGACCCGACGCATCCTCGGCGACGTGCAGGAAAATGCCGTTGAGGTAGTAGCGCGTTTCCTCGGTCGAGATCGCGAAGCGCGTCTTGTCGATGATCTGGATCAGCTCGGCGACGGGCAGCTCGAAATTGGTCGGCAGGTCGCCCTCGGCGATCACCGGGAAATCGTCGCGCGGCAGCGTCGGCAGGTTGAAATTCGACCGGCCGGCCTTGACCTGCATCTTGCCTTCGGCGGCAGCGAGGCTGACCTCGGCGCCCTCGGGCAGCTTGCGGGCGATTTCGAAAAGGGTATGCGCCGAAACCGTGGTCGTGCCCGGCGTTTCGACCTTGGCCGCGATCGTTTCGACCACCTGCAAATCGAGATCGGTCGCCATCAGCTTGAGCTGACCCGATGCGTCGGCTTCGATCAGGACGTTCGAGAGGATCGGGATCGTATTGCGCCGTTCGACCACCGACTGGACGTGGCCGAGGCTCTTCAACAACACTGCGCGTTCGATCGTCGCTTTCATTCTAAATCCGCCATCCCTGTGCTTCGCGGGAAAAAGTCCCTGGGGGACAGACCATCGGAGGCGATTCGCAGCCCCGATTCTGGCCCCTGAAAATGTCCACCTTCCTTAACGTACGCACCGGCGCGCGCAAGCCATGCTTGCAAAGCATCCCCAATCGCGCAAACGAGGGCGCAATGCGGCACTGGCTCCCTTTTTTCCTGACAGCGGCGGCGATCCCCGCCGCGGCGCTTGCCGCCACCCCGACCGCGCTCGGCATTTTCGACGGCTGGGGTTCGTTTCGCGATCCCGAAACCCCGCGCTGCTATGCCCTCGCCACCCCCGCGGCGACGATCGGTAGTCCGCAGGTCAAGGCCTATGCCAGCGTCGGCTATTGGCCAAAGTCGCGAATTCGCGGGCAATTTTATGTCCGTCTGTCAAAGGCACGCGCACCCGGGCGCGAACTCCGCCTGACGATCGGCAGCCGCCGTTTCATCCTGACCGGCAACGGCGCGCATGGCTGGGCGAGCGATCCGCGCATGGATGCGGCGATCGTCGCCGCGATGCGCTCGGCACCGAGCATGAGCGTCGAAAGCGGCACGGCGACCGGCGGCGCGATTGCCGACACCTATCGCCTTCGCGGCGCCGCCACGGCCATCGACGCCGCGGCGCTTGGATGCGCCAGGTTGCGATAGATCAATAGGGTATGAAAATCGGCGGTGCGCAGGCCGAAAGCCGGACCCGGCATTCCGCCTGCCCCGAACGGCATCGCTCAAGTCCCGTCCGTACGGCGTCTTCGACATGCGCGGCGCTTTCGAAGAACCAGCTCCTGTCGCCCTCTATCATCGCTATGCACATGTCCTTGTAGGAATAGCCGAAGACGCAGGTCAGCCCGCCCGCGGCGCGGCAATCGTCGAGCGCGGCCGCCTCGGCAGCAGACATATGGGCAAAGCCGGTCACCGAAACCAGCCGGGCGCTCGCCGTGTCGATCGCGACAGCACCCCAGTTCGATCGCCATTCGCCGGGGAGCGGCGGCTGCGCGATCACAGGCGGCGGGGGCGGTACCCGCGGCGGCGGATAGGGGCAGAATTGCCCCTTCGGCACCATCGTGCCATCGGGGCACTGTTCATAGGCCGGGGTCTCCCGCGGAGGTTCGGGCGGCGGCTTTGCACCCACCGGATCGCTCGCGAGCGAGCCGATGAAAACCATGGCGAAGACAAGCGCCGGCGACCCGATGCTTTTCATCGACTTCGCCGCCGTTCGGACGGCCTGAATCGGGCGAAGACATATCGGATGGGCCATGCAAACTCTCCAAGCGTTGCCCGAAGTGGGCCGCGGAGCCGGCGCCCGCTGTGACCGTTGCCACAGCAACTGAATGAATCAGCGACAAATTTGCTGCTCGATCGCGCGTGACCCTAGGTTCGCGTATGTTTCGCCAGCTCGGCGGCGAGGAAGTCGAGCACAAGGCGCACCCGCGGAACATGACGCAACCGTTCGTGGGTCAAGAGCCACAGCCCGGTCGTGTCTTCGCCCTTCGGCGGGATGCAGCGCACGAGGTCGGGTTCGCGCTCGGCGATGAAGGCGGGCAGGATCGTGAGCCCCATCCCTGCGCGAACGCCGGCCAGCAGCCCGGTTCCGGTATCATATTTCATCACCACCGAATCCTCGAGCCGATATTGCCGCAGCCAGGCCTGATAGGGTTCCCAGACGCCGCCACCGCCGCCGATGAAGGGATGCGCTGCCAGTTCTTCCCTTGTGTGCGGAATGCCGTGCCGGTCGGCATAGTCGCGACTGCAATAGACCGTCCACGGATTGTCGGCGATGCGCCGGCCGACCAGGCCGGCGCCCGTCGGCTGCTTGCTGCTGCGAATTGCGATGTCCGCGGCGCCGGCG
>NZ_DASWTD010000111.1:0-2815 GCF_036402335.1 Sphingopyxis sp.
CTATGGCGTCGACAACCCTGTCCGCGCGCAGCTACCCGGCGATATCGACGAGGCGACGCGCGCGCGTGCGACGCTCAACAACGACCTCGCCGCGACCAAGCCCAAGGTCGACTGGAACAAGCATATCAAGCACCTGCCGGTCGACACGCTGCTGTCGAGCCTGGGCGAACCGCCGCAGACCTTCGACGCGCTGATCGCGCGTACGCCCGCCGATCCGGCGTGGCGCGAGGGTGGGCTCTATCATGACGACATGGGCTGGGGCGTGCCGGCGCTGTGGTTCAACAGCTGGTACGACGTTTCGATCGGCCCGAACCTCGAGCTGTTCAACCACGCCCGCGCGAGCACCGGCGATGCCGAAGCCGCCGCGAACCAATATGCGGTAATCGCGCCGGTCACCCACTGCGGCTATTCGCGCCTCGGCAAGGATACCGTGGTCGGCGAACGTTCGATGGGCGACACGAGCTTCGACGTCGACGGCGCGGTCTTCGGCTGGTTCGACCGCTGGCTGAAGGGCAACGTCAAGGCGTTCCCCGACTCGACGCCGCACGTCCGCTATTTCGCGATGGGCGCCAACCAGTGGCGGAGCAACGAAAGCTGGCCGCCCAAGGGCACCAAGCCGCTACGCCTCTATCTCGACAGTGGCGGCGACGCGAACAGCCTCAACGGCGGAGGCCGCCTGGTCGCGGCGGCGCCGGGCACGGACACCCCCGACCGCTTCCGCTACGATCCGATGAATCCGGTGCCGACGGTGGGCGGCGGCGACTGCTGCAACGGCGGCATCGTGATCCCCGGCGCGTTCGACCAGCGCGGGGTCGAGATTCGCGACGACGTGCTCGTCTATTCGACCGAGCCGCTGACCGAAGCGATCGAGGTGAGCGGCTTCGTCGACGCGCTGCTGCACGTGTCGTCGAGCGCGCCCGATACCGATTTCGCGGTCAAGCTGGTCGATGTCGCGCCCGACGGCACCGCATGGATCATCGGCGATACGATCCTGCGCGCTCGCTACCGGGACGGCTTCGACAAGCCGGCGATGATGCGTCCGGGAGAGGTCTATCCGATCAGGCCGTCGCCGATCGCGACGAGCATCCGCTTCGGCGTCGGCCACCGCATTCGCATCGAAGTCACCTCGTCCAACTTTCCCAAATTCGTGCGCAACCTCAACACCGGCGGGCCGAACGAGCGCGAGAGCAAGGGTGTCGTCGCCACGAACAGCATTCACCATGCCCCGGGCCGCCTTTCCTATGTCGAATTGCCCGTGGTTCGATGAACATCAGGGCGATTCTTCGCCCTCGAAGGAAATGATTGACGATATCTAATTAGGACAATATCGTCCTGATCAGAAAATCCAACAATGGGGGACGACGATGTTATTTTCTCGACGACAGGCGATTTGCGCCGCCGGCGCGGCGCTCGCTGCCCCCCTCGCCGCGCCCTATGTCGCACGGGCGCAAATCCAGATCAGCCCGTTCACGAACCGCGCCTATTCCAAGCGCGTGATCGAGCTGGTCCAGCGCGCGGTCGTTGTCGACATGCTCGCACCGATCAAGATCGACTTCGAGCCGAGCTATTACACCAAGGCGCTGAGCGATAAGGAAACCGCGGATTTCCGCGCCAGCGGCATCAACGCCATCCATCACGCGGTGGGTATCGGCGGCCCGACAGCGAAGGAACAGGCGCTCAGCTTCTTCGCGATCTGGGGCAATTTCGTCGCGCGGAACAGCCATGTCTTCACCGGCGTCGACAAGTTCGCCGACATCCTGCGCGCCAAGAAGGACGGCAAGGTCGCGGTCATCATGGGCCTGCAGAATGCCGATCATTTCAACCGCCCTGCCGACGTCAAGACCTTCTACGAGATCGGCCAGCGTTGCGCGCAACTCACCTATAATTCGCAGAACCGCATCGGATCGGGATCGACCGAGCGCGTCGACGGCGGCGTCAGCGATTTCGGCGTCGAGATCATCAAGGCGATGAACGAAGTCGGCATGCTGGTCGACGTTTCGCATTCCGGCGACCGCACGACGCTCGACGCCATCGAAATTTCGCCCAAGCCGATCGCGATCACGCACAGCAATTGCCGCGCGCTGATCGATCACCCGCGCGTCAAGACCGACGAGGCGATCAAGGCGCTCGCTGCCAAGGGCGGGGTGATGGGCATCACCGGGGTGCGGAATTTCGTGAGCAAGACCGATCCGACGACGATCGTGAACTATGTCGACCATATCGACCATGTCGTGAAGCTCGTCGGGATCGATCATGTCGGCGTCGGCACCGATTCCGACCTCTATGGTTATGACGACACCTCGCCCGAGATGAACAAGATGCTGCGCGGCGCCTATAAGGACAGCTATGCCTTTCGCGAAAAGATCGACGTCGACGGTTTCGATCACCCGCTCAAGATGTTCGACCTGACCGAGGAACTGCTGCGCCGCAAATATTCCGACGCGAACATCCTTGCAGTGCTCGGCGGCAATTTCCAGCGGCTGCTGACCGCCACCTGGGGCGGCTGATGAACGCGCCCATCGACCGCATCGCCGGCGCCCTCATGCTGCCGCAGCCCTATGTGCTGTTCCTCGGCGACACGACCATCCCGGGTTTCGCAAAGACCGCCTTCGGGCTGAGGGATTGGGCGCCCGACAAATGCGTCGGCGAACTGCGCCTGCCCGGCGCCACCGTCACCACCGGGCTGGAAGCGCTCACCGCCGCCGAAGCGCATGCACGCGGCGCGCGGGCGCTGGTGATCGGCGTCGCCAACCTCGGCGGCGTAATCCCCGCGAACTGGCGCGCGTCGCTGATCGAAGCACTGGAGGCGGGGCTC
>NZ_DASWTD010000112.1:0-4208 GCF_036402335.1 Sphingopyxis sp.
ACCGCCTTCGCGCGCTACGTCCGCGACATGCGCAGCCCCGGCAAGGCGAAGATGGACTATGCCGACAAGTCGCTTCGCCCGAAGAAGCAGGACACCGAAACGGTGCTGCGCGCCGCCGCCTTTCCCAAGGATTTCGGCGCCTATATGAAGAACATGGGCTGGATGAGCGAACATTATATCCGCCTCCGCGCCCTGATGGGCCGCGCGCAGGGCCAAGCTGTTTCAAAGGATGCGATGGCACGCCTTCGCCTGAACCTCGACCGCGCGCGCATCCTCCCCGGCCCCTATACCTATCATGTCGTCGTCGACGCCTCGTCGGGCCAGCTCTGGTATTATAGCTCGGGCAAGCGCGTCGGCACGATGAAGGTGGTCGTCGGCGCGAGGGAAACGCAAACCCCGATGCTCGCGGGCAAGCTGCAGTGGGCAATCCTCAACCCCTATTGGAACGTCCCCGACTATCTCGCGCAGAAAAGCATCGCGCCGAAGGTGCTGGCGGGCCGCAGCCTTGCCTCGCTGCGCATGGAGGCGCTCTCCGACTGGGGGCCCAACCCGCGCAAGCTCGCCGCGTCCGAAATCGACTGGCCCGCTGTCGCCTCAGGCAGCGAGGTGCTGCGCCTCCGCGAACTGCCCGGCGGCGCCAACTCGATGGGCCGTGTCAAATTCCTCTTCCCCAACGACGAGGGCATCTACCTCCACGACACCCCCGATCGCGACCTGCTCGAAAAGCCCGACCGTCATTTCTCGAACGGCTGCATTCGCCTCGAAAATGCGGGAGAGCTCGGCCAGTGGCTGCTCCACCGCTCGATCCGCACCAAATCGAAAGCCCCCGAACAGGCGGTCGCGCTCCCGGTGGAGGTGCCAGTCTACCTCACCTATATCACCGCCGTCGCGACCGACCGCGGCATCGCCTTTCGCGACGATGTCTATGGACGCGATAGTTAGCGAGCTACCGGATTTTGGGTTGAAGAAGTCGCGATAGTTTGCGACCCGTTGCGCGGCTGGCCGAAAGTGGGGATCGGGACAGGCCGGACAATCCAGCAAGGGGCTGCTTTTCATGCACAAACTCGCATTTATCGGCGCGAGCCTTCTCGCGCTCATCCCGCAAACGGGCTTCGCGCAGGAAGAGCCCGCCCCCGCGGCCCGGGACGCCGCCGCACCGGCGAGCCCGCCCGCCCCGATGTCGGCCTCGGCCGCCGGCAGCGCGCGGATCGGCCCCGAACGCCGCCTCACCGGCGCCGATCTCTTCGATCTCTCGATCGCATCCGACCCGCAGATCAGCCCCGATGGCCGCCATATCGCCTATGTCCGCCGCGCGAACGATATCATGTCCGACCGCGCGGTCAGCTCGATCTGGCTGATCGACACGACAACGGGCGAAGAAACCCCCGTCGCCGGGCGCAGCGGCGGCGCCTTCTCGCCGCGCTGGTCGCCCGACGGCAAGCGCCTCGCCTTCGCTTCGGCCGAAGGCGGCAGCGCGCAGCTCTGGGTACGCTGGATGGCGAGCGGCGAGGCGGTGCGCCTCACCGGCCTTCCCACCAGCCCGTCGAGCATCGCCTGGTCGCCCGACGGCCGCTCGATCGCCTATACGATGCTCGTCAAGGACGACGGCCCGAGCTTCGGCTCGGCGCCGAAAAACAAGCCCGAGGGTGCGAAATGGGCCGACCCGCTCGAGGTCCATGACCTTCTTGCCTATCGCGCCGACGGCGAGGGCTATCTCGAACCCGGCTTTGAAAAGATTTTCGTCGTCCCCGCGACCGGCGGCTCGCCGCGCCAGCTCACCTTCGGCCCCTATCACGACGGCGGACCGCTCAGCTGGTCACGCGACGGCCGGACCCTCTATTTCAGCGCGAACCGCAAACCCGACTGGGAGAAAGATCCGGTCGAGAGCGAAATCCACGCGCTCGACGTGACGAGCGGCACGGTCACCGCGCTCACCGATCGCAACGGCCCCGACACGGGCCCGCTCGTCTCGCCCGACGGCGGCAAGATCGCGTATCTCGGCTTCGACGACAAGCTTCGCGCTTACGAAAACACCCAGCTCTATGTCATGAACCGCGACGGATCCGGCAAACAGGGCCTCACCGCCAACTGGGACTATAGCGTCGACGCGATCCAGTGGGCCGCCGACGGCAAATCGCTCTACGCGCAATATGACGATCATGGCGAAACCAAAGTCGCGCGCATCGGCCTCGACGGTTCGGCGCGCACTGCGGCGACGGGCCTTTCGGGCGGCGGGCTCGACCGGCCGTACACCGGCGGCAGCTTCAGCGTCTCCGACGGCGGCGCGATCGCCTTCACCGGCGGCACCGCGACCCGCCCCGCCGAGGTCCAGCTTGCGCGTGGCGGACCGGCGCGCATCCTCACCGACCTCAACCGCAGCCTCCGCGACGTGAAATCGCTCGGCGAGGTCCGCAAGATCACCGCCCAATCCAGCCACGACGGCAAGACGATCGAGGGCTGGCTGACCCTGCCGCCCGGCTACCGTGACGGCCAGCGCGTGCCGCTGATCCTCGAAATTCACGGCGGGCCCTTCTCGGCCTATGGCGGCCATTTCTCGACCGACAACCAGCTCTACGCCGCGGGCGGCTATGCCGTGCTCTCGGCGAACCCGCGCGGGTCGACCAGCTATGGCGCCGCCTTCGCGAACGAGATCGACAAGGCCTATCCGGGCAACGACTATTTCGACCTCATCAGCATCGTCGACCGCGCGATCGACCTCGGCGTCGCCGACCCCAATGCGCTCTTCGTCACCGGCGGCTCGGGCGGCGGCGTGCTCACCAGCTGGATCGTCGGCAAGACCAACCGCTTCAAGGCCGCGGTCACACAAAAGCCGGTGATCAACTGGACGACGCAGGCGCTCACCGCCGACGGCCCCGGCTTCTTCGGCCCCTATTGGCTCGGTGCCGAGCCGTGGGAAAAGCCCGAGCTCTTCTGGTCGCGCTCGCCGCTGTCGCTCGTCGGCAACGTCGAAACCCCGACGCTCGTCATCGTCGGCGCCGAGGATTACCGCACCCCGGTCAGCGAGTCCGAGCAATATTATACCGCGCTCCGCCTCCGCGGCGTGCCGACGGCGCTGATCAAGGTTCCCGGCGCCGGCCACGGCACGATCGCCGCGCGGCCGTCACAATCGGCCGCCAAGGCCTCGGCGATCCTCGCCTGGTTCGAAAAATACAGGAACGGGTGGACGCGCCCGGCGGGAAAATAGCCCGACCCTTCATCGTCATCCCGGATCGAGTCCGGGATGACGAAAGGGCGGGAGCGAATCGCAGTTCCCGCCCCAAAGCCGCCAGCAACTCGGAAAAGAGCGCCCGTCGGGAAAATTATAACCGCCCGATTCCAGTATCTTAAAATTAGATCGGATACGATTTAATCGTTACCGCTTGACCACCTTCCGCGACTCGCTTAATTACATCGCATCCGATATAAACGGACACGCTCTAATACCAAGGAAGGAACCGATCATGGCTGACAAACTCTATTTCACCGGAACGACCCATGTTGCCGGCGGCGCCGACGGCTACGCCCGCAGCACCAACGGCATCCTCGACATCGCGCTGCCGCAGCCGCACCCCGCCGCCGAAAACCTGTTCGCCGCCGCCTGGTCGGCGTGCTTCATCGGCGCGCTCGAACTCGCCGCCGGACAGCGCAAGATCAAGCTGCCCGCCACGCCCGAACTCGACACGACGATCGAGGTGCTGGGCCGCGACGGCGGCTTCGTCCTCCGCGCGCGCCTCGACGTCCAGGTCCCCGGTATCGAGCGCGACGTCGCGCGCGAGCTGGTCGACACCGCCCACGCGATCTGCCCCTATTCGAAGGCGGTCGCCGGCAATATCGACATCGAACTCAACCTCGTCTGATGCCGGCTTCAACCGGGTGGCATCCTTCGGGTGCCGCCCGGCCGGAAGGTCCCGACGCTCAGGCGGCGTCGTGGAAAATCACCCCCAGCGTGTGCCGCCGTCCCGACCGGATCTCGCTCACCCCGTGCCGCATCATGACCCGGTAATCGGCGCGCGACCCGCGCTGCGGCCGCATATGGACCGCGAACAGCACCGCATCGCCCTTACCCAACGGCACCACCGCCGCGCGCGACTGCATGCGCGGCCTTTGCTCGGTCAGCACGAACTCGCCGCCGGTGAAATCCTCGCCCGGCGCGGAGAGCAGGATCGCCACCTGCAGCGGGAAGGCCAATTCGCCGTACAGGTCCTGGT
>NZ_DASWTD010000113.1:0-3514 GCF_036402335.1 Sphingopyxis sp.
GGCGGTCGCGACCGACAGCTATTCGACCTACCTGCAGTTCTCGCGCGGGGTCGCCGACCTGCCGCCGATCTATCTGCGCGACCTGATGGAGTTCAACTACCCCAATCAGGGCGTCGCGCTCGACAGCGTCGAAGCGATCACCGAAATCCGTAAGCGCTTCGTCACGCCCGGCATGTCCTTGGGCGCGCTGTCGCCCGAAGCGCACGAGACACTCGCGATCGCGATGAACCGCATCGGCGCGAAGGCCGTGTCGGGCGAAGGCGGCGAAGCGAGCGAACGTTATCGCCCCTATGCGAACGGCGACAACGCCAACAGCAACATCAAGCAGATCGCGAGCGGCCGCTTCGGTGTCACCGCCGAGTATCTTGGCGCGTGCGACGAGATCGAGATCAAGGTCGCACAGGGCGCCAAGCCCGGCGAAGGCGGCCAGCTTCCGGGTTTCAAGGTCACCGAATTCATCGCGCGCCTGCGCCACGCGACGCCGGGTGTTACTTTGATCTCGCCGCCGCCGCACCACGACATCTATTCGATCGAGGATCTCGCGCAGCTCATCTACGACCTCAAGCAAATCAACCCGAAGGCGCGCGTCTGCGTCAAGCTCGTCAGTTCGGCGGGTATCGGCACCGTCGCCGCAGGCGTTGCGAAAGCCCACGCCGACGTCATTCTCGTCGCGGGTAACACCGGCGGTACCGGCGCTTCGCCGCAGACCAGCGTCAAATATGCCGGCACGCCGTGGGAAATGGGTCTTTCCGAGGTCAACCAGGTGCTGACCCTCAACGGGCTTCGCCACCGCATCCGCCTCCGCACCGACGGCGGGCTCAAGACCGGCCGCGACATCGTGATCGCCGCGATCCTGGGGGCCGAGGAATATGGCATCGGCACTTTGAGCCTCGTCGCGATGGGCTGCATCATGGTGCGCCAGTGCCACAGCAACACCTGCCCCGTCGGCGTCTGCACGCAGGATGAAAAACTGCGCCAGAAGTTCACCGGCAGCCCCGAGAAGGTCATCAACCTGATGACCTTCATCGCCGAAGAGGTCCGCGAAATCCTTGCCAAGCTCGGCTGCCGCAGCCTCGACGAGGTCATCGGCCGCACCGAATTGCTGCGTCAGGTCAGCCGCGGCGCCGAGCATCTCGACGATCTCGATCTCAACCCGATCCTCGCCAAGGTCGACGCGCCCGACGACCAGCGCCGTTCGCAAGGACCGAACTTCCGCAACCCGGTGCCCGACAGCCTCGATGCGCAGATCCTCAGCGACGCCAGACCGCTCTTCGAACGCGGCGAGCGCATGCAGCTGACCTACAACGTCCGCAATACGCACCGCGCCGTCGGCACGCGCCTGTCGGCCGAGGTCACCGCGCGCTTCGGGATGAAGGGTCTTGCCGACAATCATGTCCAGGTGCGCCTGCGCGGTACCGCGGGGCAGTCGCTCGGCGCCTTCCTGTGTCAGGGCGTCACGCTCGAGGTCTTCGGCGACGCCAACGACTATGTCGGCAAGGGCCTGTCGGGCGGGCGCATCGTCGTGCGCCCCACCGTGTCGAGCCCGCTCGTCAGCCAGCACAACAGCATCATCGGCAACACCGTCCTCTATGGTGCGACCGCGGGCACATTGCTCGCGGCGGGTCAGGCGGGCGAGCGTTTCGCGGTCCGCAATTCGGGCGCGCAGGTCGTCGTCGAGGGCTGCGGCGCCAATGGCTGCGAATATATGACCGGCGGCACCGCGGTGATCCTTGGCCCTGTCGGATCGAACTTCGGCGCAGGTATGACCGGCGGCATGGCCTTCATCCTCGACACCGACGAGCAGTTCGAACGCCGCGCCAACGGCGAATCGATCGTCTGGCAGCGGCTGGCGAGCACCCATTGGGAATCTGTTCTCAAGGAACTGGTCGAGGACCATGCGAAGGCGACAGGAAGCAAATGGTCGGCCGAAGTCCTCGCCGACTGGGACCGCTGGCGGGGCCGTTTCTGGCAGGTCTGCCCGAAGGAAATGCTGAGCCGCCTGACGCATTCGCTCAGCGATGCCGAAGCCGAGGTGGTTGCGGCGGAATAATCGTAAATCCTCCCTGTGGCGAAGCCATGGGGAGGTGGCAGCGCGAAGCGCCGACGGAGGGGCTTTGGCGCTGCCGTCGCGGCCCCTCCACCACCCGCTTCGCGGGCGGTCCCCCCTCCCATCGCTACGCGACAGGGAGGATCGTTTGTCGCGCGGGCGATACGCTTCGTCGCACCGCCGCACCGCGTTCACCCCAGCGAAAGCGTCGATCCCCTAATGGACGCCACTTTACTGCCCCTCTCGTCCCTCGAAAGGATCGAGCCATGACCCGTTTTGCCCTGGTCGCTCTCCCCCTGCTCGCGCTCGCCGCGCCCCTCCCCGCGTCTGCCAGCGAAATGCAAGGCGCCGTCGCGACCCTCAACGATCCCGCCACGCAGGACCGGATGGCCGAGACGATCACCGCAATGGTCGGGGCGCTGATGCAGATGCAGGTCGGCCCGCTGGCGAAGGCCGTTGCCCAGATCGATCCCGAATCCGATGCCGCCTATATCCCGCCCGATGCCACGCTCGGTGAAGTCGCCGGCCGCGACCCCGAATATGCCGAGCGCATGGGCGACGACGTCCGTGCCAGCACCCGCATGGCGGGGCACGCCGCATCGGCACTCGCCGCTTATGCGCCGGTGCTCAAGGACATGGCGCGCGACCTTGCGGCTCAGTGGGAAAGGGAGCGGGCCGACGCGCGCCGCTGAAGCTTAATCCACCATCGCCGGACGGCCGTTGCGCCATAGCCGTTGCGCGCGGCGCCCCGCTGCCGCTATGCCGGGGATATGTGGCAACTCTATCAATTCCCGCTCTGTCCCTTTTCGCGCAAGGTTCGCCTTTTGCTGGGCGAAAAGGGCGTCGGTTATGAATTGGTGCGCGAATCGCCGTGGGAGCGCCGCGACGAATTCATCGATCTGAACCCGGCGGGGCGCACTCCGGTCATGGTCGACCAGGCACGCGGCCAGGTGCTGATGGACAGCATGGCGATCGCCGAATATTTCGAGGAAACCGTCGAGGGCAAGGCGATGATCAATGGCACGGCCGCGAGCCGCGCCGAAATCCGCCGGCTGACCTCGTGGTTCGACCATGACTTCTATTATGAGGTCACCGGCCCCTTGCTGTTCGAACGCATGCAGAAACGCATCGTCCACCGCCAGCCGCCCGACGGCGGCGCGCTGCGCGAGGCGATGAAGGCGGCGAACAACCATCTCGACTATGTCGATTACCTGATCGACCACCGCACCTGGCTCGCCGGCGCAACGATGAGCCTCGCCGACCTGACCGCCGCGGCGCATATTTCGGTCGCCGATTATCTGGGCGGGATCGACTGGACGGGGCACGAGCAGACCAAAGGCTGGTATTCGGGGCTGAAATCGCGCCCGAGCTTCCGCCCGCTGCTCGCCGAGCGGATGGAGATCGTGACGCCGCCGAAATATTATGAGGATGTCGACTTCTAAACTGGCGCAGAAATAAGTGCTCCCC
>NZ_DASWTD010000114.1:0-4640 GCF_036402335.1 Sphingopyxis sp.
CCATGACGGGCATGGCGTCACTTTTTCCGGCGTTGGTGCGAATGATGTCGCAGGCGACGCGAATCGAGCCACGCTGACACCCCCTTGCGATAGCGAGGCGCCGCGCCGATATTATAGCCAACAGCGATGGTGCCCCAAACGGCTCATCCGAAGGAGATCCTCCATGACCGATCCGAAAACCGAAAAGACGCTCGACCCGATGGCGCATCATGTGCTGCGCGAAGGCGGCACCGAGCGGGCGTTCACCGGCAAATATACCGATCACAAGGGCGACGGCATGTACCGCTGCGCCGGCTGCGGCGAACCCCTGTTCGACAGCCGCACCAAATATGACAGCGGATCGGGTTGGCCGAGCTATACCGCACCGGCCGAAGACGGTGCGGTCAGGGAGCTGACCGATACCAGCCATGGCATGGTCCGCACCGAAGTGCGCTGCGCCAGGTGCGAAGGCCATCTCGGCCATGTCTTCCCCGACGGCCCCGGGCCGACCGGCCTGCGCTATTGCATCAACAGCGCGGCGCTTGACTTCGAAGGTCGCGGGCAGGATGAGGCGTCAACCGGCAAGGACTGAAAACCTCCTTCCCGGACTGACGCATCAGGGGCGCAGTGAGGGAAGGAACACCGGCTTTGCGCCGTGAAAGACAGCAGGCTTCGTCGAATAAATCGTCATCGTCCAGCAAGCGCAGCGGCACGCCCGGCGGCGAGCCGCCGCGCTGGCTTGTGTGGCTGCGCCGTGCCATTCGCTGGGGCCTTGGCCTCGCGCTGGTCGGCCTCGTCGCGCTGGGCGTGGCGGTCGGCATCGCGGTGCAGCGCATGCCGAGCTTCGAAGAGCTCAAGAAATCGCCGGCGGGGCAGACGATCCGCGTCCGCGCCGCCGACGGCACGGTATTCCTGTCGCTCGGGCCCAATTACGGCCGCTGGCTGACCCTGCGCGAAACGCCGCAAGTGATGCAGGACGCGATGGTCGCGGTCGAGGATCGGCGCTTTCGCTATCACCCGGGGCTCGACCCCGTCGGCATGGCGCGCGCGGCGGTGGTCGCGCTCCAGAATCGCGGCAGCGGCCGGCGGCTTCAGGGCGCCTCGACGATCACCCAGCAGCTCGCGCGCAATATCTTCCTGTCGAACAGCTATGATTTCCGCCGCAAGGCGCGCGAAATGATCCTCGCGCTCGCGCTCGAATGGAAATTCTCGAAGGACGAGATCCTCGAACTCTATCTGAACAAGGTTTATTTCGGTGGCGGCAGCTATGGCATCGACGCCGCGTCGAACAGCTTCTTCGGGCATAGCGCGACCGAGATGTCGCTGTCCGAGGCGGCGGTGGTCGCCGGCCTCGTGAAAGCACCGTCGCGCTATTCGCCGACCGCCGATGCGCAAGCGGCGCTAGGCCGCGCCGGGGTCGTGCTCGACGTCATGGTCGACGCCGGGGTGATAACGCAGGCGCAGGCCGACAGCGCCGAGCCCGCGAATGTCCAGCTTGCGAAGGAAACCGGGCAGAATAGCGCGCGCTATTTCAGCGACTGGGCGCTGCCGCAGCTCGACATGCTGATCGACGAAGGCAGCGAGGCACTCGACGTCTATACCACCATCGACCTCGGCATGCAGCGCGCGGCGACCGCGGCGATCCAGGCCGACACGCCAAAGGGCGTGCAGGGCGCGCTCGTCTCGCTCGATCGCGACGGCGCGGTACGTGCGATGGTCGGCGGCACCGACTATGTCGCGTCGAACTACAACCGCGCGACGCAGGCGCTGCGCCAGCCGGGTTCGGCGTGGAAGCTGTTCGTCTATATGGCCGCGCTCGAGGCGGGCTATAAGGTCGACGACCAGGTGGTCGACGAGCCGGTAACGATCAACGGATGGTCGCCGCGCAATTCGTCGGGCCGTTTTGCCGGCGCGATGGACCTGCGCAGCGCCTTTGCCTATTCGGTCAACACGGTGGCGGCAAAGCTCGGCGACGACGTCGGCTTTTCCGCGGTCGCCAACATGGCGCGCCGCTTCGGCATCACCACCCCGGTCAACACCCATCCGTCGATGGTGCTCGGCAGCGCCGAAGTGCGCGTGATCGACATGACCGCCGCCTTTGCCGCGGTATCGCGCAAGGGCGTGTCGGTGCAGCCCTATGGCATTACCAAGGTGACGACCGCCGACGGCCGCCTCCTGTACCAGCGCCCCGCCGAGCGCGGGCAGGTGCTGGTCGACAACTGGGTCGCCGCGGGCATCACCGATCTGCTCCAGACCGCGGTCAACACCGGTACCGGCAAGGCGGCGCAGATCGGCCGCCCCGTTGCGGGCAAGACCGGCACGACGTCGAGCAACAAGGACGGCTGGTTCCTCGGTTTTTCGAGCGGGCTCACCACCGGCGTGTGGATGGGCCGCGACGATGCGAAGCCCGTGGGCGGATTGCAGGGCGGTCGTGCGCCGGCGAAGGCCTTCGCCGATTATATGCGCGTTGCGGTCGCGCGGCGCCCGGTCGAAGCATTCGATACCGAAGTCAAACTGCCCGAATGGCAACTCGAGGATGAGGGCGAGGCCTATATGGGCGAGCCGGGCGAAGGCGGACTGGTCGACGAGAACGGAATGCCGATCGAGCTGCCTTATGACAGCCGCCCGCCCGAGGGCGCCGCACCGCCTCCGCCGCCCGAAGACGGGCCGGTGCTCGACCAGCAATGGATCGAGGAGCAGACCGGACGGCGCGGCCCGGGCGACAATGGCGCGGTACCGAAAAACGGCGCGCAACCCAAAACGCCCGCCCCCCCGAAAGCCGCTCCGCCGGTCGTGAAGGCACCGGCGCCCGCCCGGACACCCCAGCCCGACGATTCGAACTGAGACCGGTCAGGCGGTGAAGCGATAGCGGTGGAGCCCGCGCCCTTCGCGGCGTAGCCAGCCGCGCGCGGCGGCGACGTCGCCGTCGTGCAATTGGTCGACCAGCGCATGGAACGCCGCGCCGTGGTCCATATGCTTCAGATGCGCGACCTCGTGCGCGACGGTCGCGCGGCGCACATGATCGGGCGCCATCACCAGCCGCCAGCTGTAACGCAGGTCGCCGACCGCCGTGCAGCTGCCCCAGCGGCTGCGCGGGTCGCCGACCCCGACACGGCCGACCGCCAGCCCTGCCGCCGCCGCGATGTCGCGGCTTTCGCGCTCCATAAGGTCGAGCGCCTGCCCTTTCAGCCAGCGTTCAACGCGCCGGCCGACCGTCTCGGCCGGACCGCCGACACGCAAGGCATCGTCTTCCAGGCGGATCGCGCGCGGCGCGGCCGGTGCCCAGTCGATATGCCGGTCGATACCGCGGAACGGCACCGACGCGCCGGGGCCGACAACCACCGGCAGCGCCGCCTTGCCAACCTGCTCGACCAGCCACGCCTGCTGCTCGCTGGCCCATTTCAGGGCCGCACGCTCGTTGGTACGGCGCGGGACCGTCAGCCGCAGTTCACCGCGCGCGCCGTCGAAGACGAGGCGATAGCGACGCGACTGGGCATGGCGCACCACGCGCACCGGCCATGCCTCGCCCCCCACCCAGATGTGCGGTCCCTCGGGCGCGAAGTCAGACGACGCGTTCGACAAGATGATTCTCGAGCGGCCCCGCCATGTCTTCGCCGACAGTCCAGCCGACAATCGACTCGCCCGCGCGATGCACCGCATCGCGATCGCCGCAGACGAGATAATGCCAGTCGGGCAGCGGTTCGCCCTCGGCGCGCAGGCGATAGGCGCAGGTCTGCGGCAGCCATTCGATGTCGGCAACCTTCGCCTTGGTCAGCGTCAGGCAATCGGGAACATGGCGACGGCGATGTTTGTAATCGCCGCAGCGCGCGGTGGTCAGGTCGAGCAGGCGGCACGCGACGTTGGTCGGATAGATGCGGCCCGTGTCCTCATCCTCCAGCTTGTGCAGGCAGCATTTGCCGCAGCCGTCGCACAAGGCTTCCCATTGCCCGGCGTCGAGGCTGGCGAGCGGCGCTTCCCAGAAGGGTTGCGCCTCGCGGGCCATTATTTGACCCATTTCGCCAGCTCGGCCGCGACCGCAGCAGGTGCGCCCTCGTCGATGTCGGACGACGGATCGTCGAGCGGCAGCAACGCGACAGGCTTGCCCGCCGGGTCCATCAGGAAAGCAAGCTGGCTGTGCGCCATCAGGTAACGGTCGGGTGCCGAGCCCTCGACCTTGTTGTAGGTGATGACATAGGCCTTGGCGACCGCGGCAATCTGTTCGGGCGTGCCGGTGAGACCGAGCAGGCGCGGGTGATAACGCGCGACAAAAGGTTTCAGCGCCGCGGGCGTGTCGCGCGCCGGGTCGACGGTGATGAAGAGCGGCACGACCCTGGCGCCGCGTGCCGCATCGGCCTTTTCGAACTGCGACAGGCCGCGCATCAGCTTCTGCAGGTCGACCGGGCAGATGTCGGGGCAGAAACTGTAGCCGAAATAGACAAGGCGGTATTTGCCAGCGAAATCACTGTCGCGAACCGTCTTGCCGTTCTGATCGGTAAGGGTAAAGGGGCCGCCGATGCGCGCGCCTTCGAGCGGCGGACGCGCCGGAGGCGCCTCGGCGGGCGCATTGCATCCGGCCAGCGCCGCGCCAAAAAGGAGGATCAGGCTTGCGCGGACAAGCTTTTGTCCCATATCTGCGATATTCATCATGCGGCCAGCCTTGG
>NZ_DASWTD010000115.1:0-4298 GCF_036402335.1 Sphingopyxis sp.
CATGGCGCGGGCTTTCCGGCTGGCGCGCGGCAATCGCCCGCGCGCGGCAAGGGAGAAGGACTATGCCCCGGGCTCGGGGCAATCGCGCCGGAACCCGGGGCTAAATGCCCGCGAGAAGCTGTCCCCCTTGATGGCGGAAATATAAAAGGCTGCATCGAATCTGCATCGGTTCGAGGATGTCGGAGCGCGCGCACGAAGTCAAACGGGTGTCTGCCGATGCCCTAAAGAAGTCCCATTGCGCGAAAGCTCCGATGATCGCCGCCGCCGATGATGATATGATCGTGAAGCGCGATCCCGAGTTTTGCGGCCGCCTCGGCGATATCCTTGGTGATCGCGATATCCTGCCGGCTCGGCTCGGGGCTGCCGCTGGGATGATTGTGCACGAGGATGATCGCCGAGGCGCCGAGTTCGAGCGCGCGCCTGATCACCTCGCGGACATAGATCGCCGACTGGTCGATCGACCCTTCGCTCGCCAGCTCGTCACGGATCAGCATGTTGCGCGAATTGAGATAGAGCACGCGAACGCGCTCGACATCGATCGGCCCCATATCGGCGCGCAGCCAGTCGAGCAGCGCGTCCCAGCTCGAGAGCAGGGGCTTGTCGCGAAATTCCCCTTTCAACAAACGCAGGCTTGAAGCCTGCACGATCTTGAGCGCGGCGATGCCGGTATCGCCGAGCCCGTCGACCCGGCGGAGCGATTCGGGATCGGCGCTGACCAGCTGCGCCAGCGAGCCGAATTCGCGGAGCAGCGCCTTGGCCAGCGGCTTGGTATCGCGGCGCGGAACGGCGAGAGCGAGCAGATATTCGACCAGCTCATAATCGGCGAGGCCGTCGGCGTCGTCGAGCAGTCGCGACCGCAGTCGCGCGCGGTGCCCCAGATGATCCGGCGTATCCCCCATCGGGCGGCAATAACCGCCTTGTGACGTGCACTCAACGGTCATAGGAAAGGATGATGGCGAACCGGACCAGTTTCCTGCATCGAAAGGGGATTTCCAGCGTTGCTTCCCTGAACGGGGTTCGGGCCGGAGGACGATTTTTCACATCATGACGTCATCCGCCGCTTTCCATTCTCCTTCATATCCGTGGCAATGCCATGGTTGACACCGAAGAAGCGCCAAAACCCCGGTGGCGGTATCGGACGCTGCTGTTCAAGAAGCGCTGGCTGACCGCTGGCGCGGTTTTCATCGTCGTTGCCGGCGTCTGGCTTGCGCGTGAACCGATCGCGGACGAGTTCATTCGTGACCAGCTGGGCAGTCGCGGCGTACCGGCGCAATACCGGATCGACCGGATCGGTTTTCGCAGCGAGCAGCTCTCGAACATCGTTATCGGCGATCCCAAGCGCCCCGACCTGATCGCAAAGAAGGTCGAAGTCCTGCTCGGATACGGCTGGTCGGGGCCCTATGTTTCGGGAATTCGCGCCGACGGCGTCCGGCTCTATGGCCGCTTCGTCGACGGGCGGCTGTCCTTCGGCGCGCTCGACAAGTTTCGCGATCCGACCAGCACCGATCCCTTCGCCTTGCCCGACCTGTCGGTCGTGCTGCGCGATGCGCGCGCACGCGTCGAAACACCATGGGGGAATGTCGGCGCGGCACTGAATGGCGGCGGCAACCTGCGCCGCGATTTTACCGGCAAGCTCGCCCTCGTTGCGCCCGATGTGGCGGCGGCGGGATGCAGCGGCAGCGAGATCAGTTTTTACGGCACGCTCCTTGTCCGCAACGTCCGTCCGCAGCTTGTCGGCCCCCTGCGTGGTCGCAGCCTGCGCTGCGCCGATGGCTCGGTGAGTGCGGCGTCGCCACAGATTGCGCTCGATCTGTCGCTGTCGGAAGATTTGCAAAGCTGGAAGGGCAAAGCCGACGCGAGCATCGCGCAACTGGTAGCCGGCCCCGTAAGCGCCGACCGGCTGGGCGTATTGGCGCGCTTCGACGGGACGGCCGTGCAGACGAAGCTCGATGTCGACGCCGATATGGCGCGGCTCCGCGGTGCCGATTTCGCGGCGGAGACCGTCAGCCTCGATGCCAAGGGCAGCGTCGGCAGCGCGGCGCCGAAGTTTGACGGGCGGATCAGCTTCGCCCGTGCAAGCGGCAGCGCAGATTTGCGCAGCTCGCTGACCGGAAGCGCACGCGGGCTCGCGGGCACCCCCGTCGGGCCGCTGGCCGCGAAGGCGGTGGCGGCGTTCGGCCGCGTGCTTGCCGACGCGAGCGGCAGCGCCGGCTTCGCGATCGCGGGCGAGGGGCCGACGGCGCGCGTCGACCTGATCGCGCCGGAATTGACGAGCGCTAGCGGCGCGCGTTTTACCGGCAGCGCCGACAGCCGCATCGGCTACCTCTATGGCGCGGACGAGCCCGCGGTGATCGCGACGGGGCGTTGGAGCATCGCCGGTGGCGATCTGCCGTCGGGAACGTTGAGCATCGATCGCAGTACCGAGGGCCGGGTGACCGGCCTCGCCAGCCTCGATCCCTATGTCGCGAACGGAGCGCGGCTCGCGCTGACGCCGGTGCGTTTTTCGGGCGGGGCGGGTGGTCTCCTGCGCTTCGCTACAGCCGCGACGCTCTCGGGTCCGCTCGCGGGCGGGCGCGTCGAACGGCTGACGGTGCCGGTGAACGGCTTTCTGGCTCCGACAGGCGCGCTTGCGCTCGACGGCGGATGCAGCCGCGTCGCGGCCGACCAGATCGAGATCAGCGGGTTTCGGCTCGGCCAGAGCGCAATCGACCTGTGCAGCCGGCCCGGCGCGCCCCTGTTGAGCGCCGGTCCCGACGGGCTGCGCGGCGATATCCGCATCCCCCGGATTGCCCTGCGCGGATCGAGCGGCAGTTCGCCATTCAGCCTGAACAGCAGCCCCGCGAACATCGACCTGTCGACGATGCGCTGGTCGCTCGCACGCGCCGATATCCGGATGGGCGAAGGCGAAAGCGTCACGCATTTCAATGCCGAAAGCCTGAGCGGGCGCGCGACGCCGCAGGGTATGACGGGCGAACTTGGGGGCGCCAGCGGCAAGATTGGTGCAGTTCCGCTCAACATGAGCGAGATTGCAGGCAAATGGCGCTTTGCAAATGGCGCGCTGACGCTCGACGGCGGGCTGTTGGTCACCGACGCGACACCCGATCCGCGCTTCTTCCCGCTCTTCAGCAGCGATGCGAATCTGCGCTTTGCCAATAGCGTGATCGAGGCAAAGGCGGGCTTCAGCGAGCGGAAGACAGGAACGAAGATTCTCGACGCGGTGATCCGTCACCGGCTTTCCGACAGCAGCGGTTCGGCAGACCTTGCCGTCAGGGAGCTCCGGTTTGGTGATACGTTCCAGCCGGACCAGCTCACCAGCCTGGCGCTCGGCGTCGTCGCCAACGTTCGCGGATCGGTCGTCGGCGACGGGCGGATCGAATGGACCGCCGACGGCGTCACCAGCCGCGGGACTTTCGCCACCGCCGATACCAGCCTCGCTGCGGCGTTCGGTCCGGTAAGCGGCCTGACGACGACAATCAGCTTCGACGATCTGATCGGCCTCAAAACGGCGCCGGGCCAGATTGCAAGGATCAAGGAGATCAATCCCGGCATTCCGGTGCTTGACGGCGAGATCGAATATCGGCTGCTCGGCGACAATCGGGTGCGGATCGAGGGGGGGAGCTGGCCCTTCGGCGGCGGCAAGCTTCTGCTCCACCCGACCACACTCGATTTCAGTGCCGCCAATGCGCGGCGGCTGTCGTTCGACATCGTCGGGGTCGACGCGGCGGTGTTCCTGCAAAGCTTCGGCTTCGACAACATCAACGCGACGGGCGTGTTCGACGGGACGCTGCCGGTCGAGTTCGACGGGCTCGGCGGACGCATCGTCAACGGGCGTATCGATTCGCGCGGCGGCGGCGGCACGCTCGCCTATGTCGGCGAATTGTCGAACCGCAATCTCGGTACAATCGCCAATTTTGCCTTTGGCGCGCTGCGCAGCCTCAAATATGACGATCTGACGATCATCCTGAACGGGGACCTTGACGGCGAAATGGTGACCGATATCCGCTTTGGCGGCGTGGGGCAGGGCGAAGGCGCGACGCGCAACTTCTTGACCAACCAGGTCGCGAAACTGCCGCTGGTCTTCAATGTGAAGATCAAGGCGCCGTTCAGGCAGCTGCTGACATCGGCGAAAGGGTTCTACGATCCGTCGCTGCTGATCGAACAGAATCTGCCCGCGTTGATGCGCGCACAGGAAGAAGCCGAAGCCGCCGCAAAAGGCGTGCCACCACCCGTTCAGCCTCCAGAAAGCGAGCCCATGCAATGAAGAAAACCAAGACTGGAGCAAGGAGGCTGGCCATAAG
>NZ_DASWTD010000116.1:0-6717 GCF_036402335.1 Sphingopyxis sp.
TAGCGATGCAGCACCTCCATGTTGCCGGTGTCGGGCGCCGAACAGTTGAACACTTCCGACGACCACAGGATGCGCCCCATTTCCTCGGCGCAAAGCGCATATTCGAGGTTGGAAAGGCCGGGGCCTTCGAATTCGAACGTCTCGTCGACATGATGGTGCGCGCCGCTGCGCGGCGGCATGAACAGGTTCCAGATGCCGGCTTCCTTCGCCTCGGCCTTCAGGTCTTCGACGATCTGAATGACCTTCCAGCGGTCGCCGGCCTTGTCCTGCTCATAATAGGTGGGGACAGCGGGGCGAACCTTGCGTTCGATGAAATCGCGCACCCGATCGCGCCAGTAGACCTGCCGGTCGGTGAGGTCGAAATCCATCGTCGCATCCTTCCCTTTACGTTCACGTAAACCAATGGACCGATTCGCCGGCCTTGCCAAGTCCCGCTGCCCGAAAATTACATCATTCCGCCGCTTCGCGACATGATCGTTACGGGTGCGCTCCGCTCGCATCGGGTTCGGCGCGCGCGGTGTCGTCGAGCAATGCCAGCCGTGCTTCGTGATCGGCGCGCGAAATCGGGAATTTGCGCATCACGATCAGCCCCAACGTGCCGATGACAAGCACCGCGAGCGCATAGCCGAGCGCGAGGTCGTTCAGCACCGCGTCGCCGACCTCGCCGGGTTTGGCGTTCGCGGGGAAGGCGGCAAAGGAGAGGATCTGGCCGGCGAAGAAGATGCCGATCCCCGTCGCGCATTTCTGCATGAAAAAATAGCCGGCGAAGAACAGTCCTTCCGACCGCCGTCCGGTCTCGCCCTGCGATGCTTCGACGACATCGGCCATCATCGACGACGACAGGATCATCAGGATGATCGAAAATGTGTTGGCGACGAAGACCAGTGCGAACATCGCCGCCGCGCTCGGCTTGCCGGGCAGCCCGGGAAAAGCGCCTTGAATCCACGCGAAATACATGCCGCAATTGATCAGCAGCGCGATCACGCCCGCGAGAATCGCCCCGTCGCGCTTGCCCAGCCAGGCCGAGATCGGCGCGACGAGCAGGAAGGCGGCGATCATCGTCCCGAACAGCAGGAAGACATAGGTGATCATCTCGCTCTGGTTCAGCTGCCAGAAGAAGCCGAGCAGATAGTTGGTCATCGAGAAGGTGATGCCCTGATTGATGAAGCCGAACAGTGCGGCAAAGGTCAGCCACAGGAAGGCGCGGTTCGACAACGTGTCGCGCATGTCGCGCAGCACCTGTCGCAGCGTCGTCACCGGCTTGACGTCGGCAAGGTTCGACACCGCGATCCGGCTGTGCTGGCCAGCCGCTGAAATCATCACCGCGCCCGCCATCATCAGCGCGCCGGTCAGCGCATAGGGGAAATAACCAGCGGGATCGACGAGCCCCTTCGGCCCGCCGAAAAAGGCGCCATAGGCAAGCAGCAGGATGAGCAGCCCGCCACCCCAGCCGAACAGGTAGCGATAGCGCATGACGATCGTGCGTTCGTCATAGTCGGCGGTGAGTTCGGGAACGATCGCGACCGAGGGCACTTCGCACATCGACACGAGCGAGCGCACGATGATCGCGAAACCGATCAGCCAGGCGACGGTCATCGCATCGCTCATCTCGGGCGGGCTCCACAGCAGCATCCATGCAATCGCGAGCGGGATCGGCGCGCCGTAGAGCCAGGGCAGGCGGCGTCCCCAGCGGCTGCGCGTGCGGTCGGTGAGCTCGCCGATCACGGGGTCGACGAAAGCATCGGCGATCAGCGCGACCATGATCGCGGTCCCGACGATTCCCGCGTCGAGCCCGACCACCTGATTGTAGAACAGCAGCAGGAAGGTCGAAAAGCCGTTGTCCTTGACGCCATAGGCGATGCTGCCGAGCCCGTGAGTGACCTTCAGCCAGACGGGCAGGCGCTCGACTTTCGGCGCCGCAATGCTCGCCGAACTCACGCGGCGGCTCCGGCTTTCGCCGCTTCCTCCATCGCCAGCAGGGCATCGAACATGCCCGGCGTTTCCTTGTCCCATGCGTGCCGCTGGCCGATCGTCAGTCCGCCGTCGACAAGCAGGTGCGTGCCCGTCATGAAGCTCGACTCCTCGCTTGCGAGGTAAGCGACCGCGTTGGCGATATCCTCGGGCTGGCCGCCGCGCGCTACGGGCTGCGCGTTCGCGCTCATCTCGGCAATCACGGCGTTGGCCTGATTCTTGAGTTCGCCAGGCACGTCGAGCGAGGCGGTGAAGATGTTGGTGTTGATGAAGCCGGGGCAGATCGCATTCACGCGGATGCCATATTGGGCCAGATCGGTGGCCGCGACCTTGCTGAGGTGCAGCACGCCCGCCTTCGCCACCGCATAGGCGATCGGCGAATAGCCCGCGCCCAGCGCCGCGACGCTCGCAGTATTGACGATGCTCGCGCCCTTGCGACCCTTCATATGGGGTGCGGCGTAGCGAATGCCCATCGCGACCGATTTAAGGACGAGGTCCATCGTGCGGTCCCAGCCTTCGGGACTGATCTCGTCGATCGGCGCGCGGTCGCCGCCCGCGGCGGCATTGTTGAACACGATGTCGATCCCGCCTGCTTTTGTGGCGGCCTCGTTCATCAGCGCCTCGATATCAGCGGTCTTCGTCACGTCGCAGCGGACGAAATCGATCTTGCCGTTCGACTGTTCGGCGAGCGCGCGTCCGCCCGCCTCGTCGATATCGGCGGCAAAGACATGCGCGCCCTCGCTCGCGAGTTTCAGAACTGCTGCCTTGCCGATGCCCGATGCCGCTCCGGTGACGACGGCTACCTTGCCTGCGAATCGCATTGACCCATTCTCCCGTTTTCTTTTGCCACTTAGCTTAGGCGCCAAAGGTGACGCGTCAACGGCGGTCAATCCGACGCTACGGCGCCGTAACGGCAGGCCCGCTTCTCCAAGTTGACGCTTGCGTAAAGTAGCGAAGCGGACGTAGATTTGGGGGCAGAAGAGGAGCCAAAAGGATGAGCGAACTGGACGCTTTCCGCACCGAGGTGCGCGAGTGGCTGGAGGCGAACTGCCCCGCCGAAATGCGCGAGCCCGTGCGTGACGAAGGGGACGTCTGCTGGGGCGGCCGCAACTGGGTGTTCAAGAATGACGCCCAGAAACGGTGGCTCGAAGCCTGCGTCGCGAAGGGCTACACCGTTCCCGACTGGCCCAAAGCCTATGGCGGCGCCGGGCTGACGGCAGAGCAGACCAAGATCCTCAAACAGGAAATGAAGCGCATCCATGCGCGCTCGCCGCTCGACAGCTTCGGCATCTGGATGCTTGGCCCCGCGCTGCTGCAATTCGGCACCGAGGAGCAGAAGGTCCATTATCTGAACCCGATCGCACGCGGCGAGATCCGCTGGTGCCAGGGCTATTCGGAGCCCGGATCGGGAAGCGACCTCGTGTCCCTGCAAACCTTCGGCGAGGACAAGGGCGATCATTGGGTCGTCAACGGATCGAAGATCTGGACCAGCTACGCCGACAAGGCCGACTGGATCTTCTGCCTCGTCCGCACCGACAAGACGAACAAATATCAGGGCATCACCTTCATGCTCTTCGACATGGAGAGCAAGGGGGTCACGACCAAGCCGATCCTGCTGATCAGCGGCAATTCGCCCTTCTGCGAAACCTTCTTCGACGATGTCGAGGTGCCGAAAACGCAATATGTCGGCGAGATCAACCGCGGCTGGGACGTCGCCAAATATCTGCTCGGCCACGAACGCGAGATGATCTCGGGCGGCGGCGCGGGCGGCGATATGGTCAGCATCGGCGGCGCCTTTGCCAGGGCGTTCGGCAAGAATGAAGCGGGCGAACTCGACGACCCGATCCTGCGCGCCGAAATGGCGGCGTTCGACGTCGATGTCTTCGCCTATCGCGCGATGGGCGAGCGGTTCATGGACATGTGGAAGACCGGCCGCGCGCATCCCGCGTCGTCGAACATGATGAAATATGTCGGCACCGAACTCAACAAGCGCCGCCACGAACTCGTCATGTCGGGCGGCGGCAGCGAAGCGCTCGAATGGGACAGCGAAGAGACCAAGGGCGGCGCAAGGGCGCGCGGCTGGCTCCGCACCAAGGCCAATTCGATCGAAGGCGGGACGAGCGAAGTCATGCTCAACGTCATCGCCAAGCGTATCCTCGACCTGCCCGGAGCCTGACCCATGCCTTTGTATCACAATGACGACCAGGCGATGCTCAAGGACAGCGTTGCCCCCTTCGTGGCCGAACAGGCGCCGGTGTCGCATCTGCGCAAACTGCGCGATGCGGCCGACGCGACCGGTTTCTCGCGCGAGCTCTGGGCGCAGTTCACCGAAATGGGCCTGCCCGGCATGCTCGTTCCGGAAGAACATGGCGGGCTCGGCATGGGGCATATGGAGGCGGGCATCGTGCTCGAGGAAATCGGCCGCAACCTGACCCCGTCGCCCTTCCTCGCGACCAGCGTCGGTGCGGTCGCCGCGCTCGCCAGGGCGGGCGGCACGCAGGCGGGGCGCTGGCTCCCCGCGATCGCCAGCGGCGAAGCAATCATTGCACTCGCGATCGACGAGGGCGCGAAGCACCGTCCCGAGCGCATCGCGACCACCGCGACGCGCGCGGGCAACGGCTTCCGCCTCGACGGCAAGAAGAGCTTCGTGCTCCACGGCCATGTCGCCGATATGAGCATCGTCGCGGCGAAGACCGACGGCGGCATCACCCTGTTCGCGGTGCCGAAGGACGCGAAGGGCGTGACCGCCGATCCGCGCCGCCTCGTCGACTCCAGCCTCGCGAGCCACGTCACGCTGGGCGGCGTCGAGGTCGACGCCGACGCGGTGATCGGCGAGGTCGATGCCGGCGGAGATATCCTCGACGCGCTGCTCGCCGCGACGCGCACCGGCGCCGCCGCCGAAATGGTCGGCGTCGGGCAGGGGGCGATGGACATGACCGTCACCTACCTCAAGGAACGCAAGCAGTTCGGCAAGCTGATCGGCGAGTTCCAAGGGCTCCAGCACCGCGCCGCGCATCTCTATGGCGAAATGGAAGTCGCGCGCGCCACCGTGATGAAGGCGCAGCAACTGCTCGACGAGGGCGGCGAGGGTAC
Organism: Sphingopyxis sp.; assembly: GCF_036402335.1. Lineage (GTDB taxonomy): Bacteria > Pseudomonadota > Alphaproteobacteria > Sphingomonadales > Sphingomonadaceae > Sphingopyxis. Next base: position 5,065 of record NZ_DASWTD010000116.1, read on the forward strand.
GAAGCTGATGGTCTCGGTCGCGAAAGCCAAGGCCGGACGCGCCGCGAACCTCGCGGTGCGCGAGGGCGTGCAGATGCACGGCGGCATCGGCATGACCGACGAATATGACATCGGCCTCTATATGAAACGCGACCGCGCGCTCGCCGAGTTCATGGGCGATGTCCATTACCACATCGACCAGGTTGCGCGGATGAACGGCTACTGATTCGTGTTTACGCCCTCCCCTTCAGGGGAGGGCAGCGAGACTTGGGAGCTTGCTCCCTAGTCGCAGCGGGTGGGGCTATCGGCCTTGCTCCACGCTGCAAGCCCCCCCACCCCAACCCCTCCCCTGAAGGGGAGGGGCTTCAAGAGGAGCCCCTAATATGAACCTCAATGACATGTTCGGCCTCGACGGCCGCATCGCGCTCGTCACCGGCGGCTCGCGCGGCATCGGCAAGATGATCGTCGAGGGCGATCTCGCCGCGGGCGCCGCGCGCGTCTATATCTCGGCGCGCAAGACCGCGCAGATCGAGGAAGCCGTTGCCGACTTCGAAACGCGTTACCCCGGCAAGGTCATCGGCCTTCCCGTCGACCTCTCGACCGTCGAGGGCTGCCGCGCACTTGCCAAGGAACTCGAAGCGCGCGAGGAGCGCCTCGACATTCTCGTCAACAACGCCGGCGCCGCGTGGGGCGAACCGTTCGAGGGCTTCCCCGAAGCGGGCTGGGACAAGGTGATGGACATCAACGTCAAATCGCCCTTCTTTCTGACGCAGGCGCTCCACGGGCTGCTCAAGGGTGCGGGAACGCACGACCGTCCGGCCAAGGTGATCAACATCGGCTCGATCGACGGCCAGCGGCTGAACCCATGGGAAACCTACAGCTACCACGCGTCGAAGGCGGCGATCCTCTACCTCACCAAGCGGCTCGCGGCGCGGCTGGTCAGCGACCATATCCTCGTCACCGCGATCGCGCCGGGCGCTTTCCAGTCGGACATGAACAAGGCGGCGCGCGATCACGGCGATGCGGTGGCAAAGAGCATCCCGGTCAAGCGCATCGGCGTGCCCGAGGATATGGCGGGCGCCGCGATCTTCCTCGCGTCGAAGGCGGGCGACTATGTCGTCGGCGACACGATCACCGTCGACGGCGGGCTGGTGCACGGCGATGTGAGGACGAGCATCGACGCATAACTCCCCCATCGTCACCCCGGACTTGATCCGGGGTCCACGACGACCGCCGTTGTAGGGATCCCGGATCAAGTCCGGGATGACGAAAGCGGCGAAGTTGACTCGTCCGTTTTCAAGGTGTATTATGTAACTAATGCACCAAGGAGAACATCCATGCGTCTCGCGTTCCTGATTCCCCCGATGATGCTCCTCGCCGCCTGCGGCTCGGAGGAGAAGAAGTCTGCCGAGGGCACCCAGGTTTCGATCAACGCCGGCGACGAGCATGGCGGGGTCCAGATCAAGACCGGCAAGGACGGCGGCAATATCAAGATCGGTGGGGGCGGAGCAGGTATCGACATCGACATCCCCGATTTCGTCGACCTCGATATCGAGAGCGATTTCGATATCGGCGGCGTCAAGCTCTACCCGGGCAGCAAGGTGACGAAGGTCGACGTCGACGCGAACGACAAGAATGGCGCTGATACGGCCACGGTCAAACTCGGCTTCACCT
>NZ_DASWTD010000117.1:0-5011 GCF_036402335.1 Sphingopyxis sp.
GCAGATCTTGCGCTTTACGCGGCGAAGGCAGAGGGGGCGGGGGGCGTTCGCGAATTCCGCCCTGAAATGCGCGAATCCGCAGAAAGCCGCAAGTCGATGCTGCGCGAGGCGCGCGAGGCTCTTCGTGATGATCGGGTCATCCCTTTCTATCAGGCAAAGGTCGACCTCCGCAGCGGCGATGTGATCGGATTTGAAGCTTTGCTGCGCTGGCATCATCATCGGCGCGGTCTTCAGCCGCCCGACAGCATCCAGGCCGCATTCGACGACAGCCTGCTGGCGAGCGAACTGACCGACCGGATGATAGACCGCGTGCTCGCCGACGTTGGAGAGTTTAACGAGAAGGGCGTTGCCTTTGGCCGCATCGCGATCAACGGCTCGCTTGCGGATTTCCGGCGCGACGACTTCGCGGACCGCATTCTCGGAAAGTTTCAGCGGGTGGGACTCCCGCCGACGTTGCTCGAGCTTGAAGTCACCGAAAGCGTCTTCGTCGATCATTTGGCGCTCAACGTCGAGCGTGCGCTGCGGACGTTGGTGGCCGAGGGCGTGTCGATTGCGCTCGACGACTTCGGCACAGGCTATGCTTCGTTGACGCACCTCCAGCAATTTCCTGTCCACGTGCTCAAGATCGACCGATCGTTTATCTCGCGTCTCGACAGCACCGACAGCGCCGATTTCGCAATCGTGCATGGCGTGATCGACATCGCGCATCGGATGAACATCGTCACGGTTGCCGAGGGCGTCGAAAGTGAAAATCAGCTCGTCCGGCTACGCAGCCTCGGCTGCGACATCGCGCAAGGCTATCTTTTCAGTCGCGCGATCAGCGCTGAACGCGTACCAGCCTGGCTAAGAAAATGGGCACAGGACCCTCCACTCTGGTTGGAGGCCGCGACCGACCGGGCCACAGCCGACCCGCCGACCCGCTCTGCATGACAAGGACGGGACTCACCGCGCTGCTATTCTTGTGCCGGCTTCCGTTCCTTAATAGCAGCCTTCTTGCTGCTCGCGGCCAACCGCCGACAGCTTCACACGCGCCTTTCGCGCTGCTGACTTCAGGCCGCCATGTCGGCAGCGACCGCATCCGCATCCAGGCAGAATAGAGCGCGGGCCTTGCCGCCTGCTTTGGCCCGGTAAAGCGCGGCATCGGCGCAGGCGAGGAGGCGCTCGAGTTCGAGGCCGAGCTTGGGTGCCGTGGCAATGCCGACGCTGACGGATATCGACATTGAAATGCCCTCCAGGAGATAGGGCTTGCTGATCTCGCGGATTATCCTGCGCGCCAGCAATTCAGCTTCCGTCTCTGCGGCTATGCCGGCCTGCAGCACGATGAACTCGTCGCCGCCGAGGCGCGCGACGACGTCGTCGGCCCGAACCATGTTTTCGAGGCGCCGCGCCACCTGCTCGAGCAACGCGTCGCCGGCGGGGTGACCATGTCGGTCATTGATCGCCTTGAACCCGTCGAGGTCGAGATAGTGAAGCGCAACGAGGCTCTTGGCGCGCACCGCGTTCGCGGCCCGATCCTGAAATTGTTCGCGCAGCAACAACCGGTTCGAGAGCCCGGTGAGCGCGTCGGTTCGAGCAAGCTTGGCCATATCGTGTCGCGCAGTATGATGTTCGACCGCCGACCGATAGAGGTGGGCGACGGTCTGAAGACTAAGCCCGGTGATCGCCGCGACGATGAAAGCTTCGATAAGAAACAATTCCCGGTGGAGTGACATCGCATTGGGCTCGGAGGCGTGCATCGCGAGCGCGATCACCGTTGGTACGGTCGCAGTAAGGAGCGCCGCGACGCACATGCCAGGCCGGACTGATGTGCGCGAGACGATCCCGGCGCCGAAGCCAAATACGAGACTGACGGTAATCAGATGGAGCAGCGGATTATGGGTCGATATCGCTACAACGTTGAGGAGCGCGAGGAGCGCTGCCAATGTCAGGTTGCCGATTGCGTAGCGCTGTTCCCATCTTCGCAATTCGTCGAAGGCGAGGACAGGCCCAGCACGGCGATAGGCGCGGATCGTCAAAAGGCGCGCAAAGGTGATGATGCCGCCAACCCCTCCAAGACAGAGCAGGAAAGGGCTATCGAGCTCGCGCCCGATGAGCATGCAGATGCCGACGAACACTGCGCCCAGTCCGAATATCGGCAATCGCATACTGAAGAGCATGTCGACGAAGTCGCGGTATACCGGAAGCGGCAGCGTCGCAGGATCCGGGAAAATGCGCAGGTGAAACAGGCGCGCGATCGGGGCGGGGGAGTCCGATCTTCTCATGTCACCAATCATAATCTCTTAATCTTAACGCGCCGTAACTCGCATCGAATATGCATTAATGAACAGCGCTCCGCGAAGTTCCGACTGCTGCCGTGCGGGACAGGAGAAAGGCGACGGGTTCGAACCCGATCTCATCCATCGCCATGCGAGCTACGATGTCGGCGGGCTTGGACTCTCATTCTTTCCGCAGATCGCGAGTGCAAACCATCGGACGGGCATACTGCCAAATGTCCGCTTCTCACGATTTTAACCTTATGAACCGGCTGTCTCGCCCCGGCCACTCAACGACGATTTGCTCAAGAGAACGCCCGCCCGATCGAAATCGGGCGGGCGTAAGATGAAGAGCCGTGTTTCCTGAAAGGAAGAGCTCTCTTGGGTCGCATGCCGCGCTTAGCTTCGCTGGTAGACCTGATATTGTACCGCGGCGCCAAAAAAGAGCATCGCTCACACCTCAGGGCTTGGCCGCAACCGGAAGACGGAATGTTGCGCCCAGCCTGTTGAATGCGTTCATCGCCGCAATCGCGATCGTCAGGTCCACAAGATCTTTCGGCTCGAAAGCCTCGGCTGCCGCTGCATAGGCCTCGTCGGAAGCATGGGTCTCGCTGACGCGCGTCACTTCCTCGGCCCAAGTCAGTGCCGCACGATACTGGTCGGGGAACAGATGCGGGACGTCGTCCCACACCGGAAGCAGCGCGACCTTGTCGATCGGCATGGTCTTTAGAAGGTCTCGGGTGTGCAGATCGATGCAGTGAGCGCATCCGTTGATCTGTGAGACCCGAAGGAAGACAAGATGAATCAGCTCTGCCGGAAGGGCCGTATTATGAGTGGTATAATGGTGCACGCGTACAGCGCCTTCGCGCCGGCGGGAGCGACTCCGGACCAATTCAACCGATTCATCTGATCTTCCTTTCTTCTTGAGCCGATATCGGCGTCATCTTGCCTGACGAGCGGGTGCCCGCCGCTGTGACATCCAGGCCGACAAAAATGTCGGTGCGACCGGATGTGGGCGAAAGGGATCGGAAGAAAGGCCCGAGATTGGTCTACCGCAGCGTACCAATCAGGCCGCGCTGCGAAACGAGGGGCCACGGCATCGTCGTACAGCCACAGAGGGTCCGCTTATTTCAACGGAGTTGAAAAGCGGCCTGTCCGCAATCGGCCATTGTGGCGAGTTGCAGCCGCCTTAAGACCTAAAACTCTCCTGCCACCCCGACACGAACCGCGGTGTTGCGTCCGGCGGCGTGCGAGACGCCCGCGGTGAACGCGAGCGGCGCGCCCGTGTCGAAGCGATGCGCGATCGACGCTCCGATCGCCTGTTCGCCGCGGAAGGTCGCAAGATTGAAGGTGTAGCTCGTCTTGCCCGGCTCCGACGGCATCGGCGCGGCGGTCAGGGCAACCGCCACGGCGGTACCGCGCTGCGCCTCGCGGCGATCGCGATCGGTGATCGAATAAAGATCATCGATCTGTGCGCTGTGAGCGGCCGTCAGCGCCTGCAGCGCCGGAACGGCCGACAGGGTAATCGTTTCGAGCGAGGTCAGCCGGCTGTCCTGCATGGCGTTGACGGTCTGGATCGCTGCGATCTGCGTATCCTGCGTCCTGTTGACGCCTTCCGCGGCGGTGATCCGTCCATCCTGCTCGGCATTTTGGGCCAGCGCAGTGCCGGCGTCGGCTGCGGCGTTCGTGGCCGCAGCCTGCGCCGCTGCGGCCTCGGTGCGCGCCGCGTTGGCCGTGCCAAGCGCGCTGTTTGCGGTTCCCTGCGCGGCTGCGGCATCGGCGCGTGCCGCATCCGCTGCCAATTGCGCGATGGCTGCATTGGCAAATGCGCTGTCGGCTCTGCCGAGTGCGCCGTTCGCGGTACCCTGTGCCGCCGCGGCATCCGCACGCGCGCTGTCTGCCGCCGATTGGGCGCCGCTCGCACTGGCTAGCGCGCTGTTTGCGGTTCCCTGCGCGGCTGCGGCATCGGCGCGTGCCGCATCCGCTGCCGATTGCGCCGTGGCTGCATTGGCAAATGCGCTGTCGGCTCTGCCGAGTGCGTTGTTTGCGGCACCCTGTGCCGTCGCGGCGTCCGCACGCGCGCTGTCCGCCGCGGATTGCGCGTAGGCTGCATTGGCGAATGCGTTATTGGCCGTGCCGAGCGCGCTGTCTGCGGTTCCTTGGGCGCTGTTTGCACTCTGCTGGACGGTGAACAGCTGGCTGCCGTTGATGGCGTCGGTGCTAGCGGCATTCACTGCCCCGGTGCTGACATTGACAAGGGCGCGTGTCTGACCTGCTGATCCGAACGACACGGTATTGGCGGTGGTGGCGGTCGAGTTGGTGCCGATCGCGACGCTGCCGTTCGCGCCGTTCGCAACCTGGCTGCCCGACCCGATCGCGACGCTATCGTTGGCGAGTGCCGCCGCGCCCGATGCACTTGCGGTGGCGCCGCCGATCGCGGTGCTGGCGTTTCCGGATGCGACGGCGCCCTGGTTCGTGCCCGAGGCGCTTCCGACCGCGATCGCACCGGTACCCGACGCCTGTGCGCCGCTGCCGCCGGGCCGGGCAGGAAAGCCGCAGCATCCGTCGGGCCCGTCACCGCCGGCGCCGACCGCTATGGCTCCGTTGGCCGAGGCTTGCGCGCCGCTGCCGCCGGTGCCCCCGGTGCCGCCAGCGAGCCCGGAGCCCGCGGTGCCGCCGCCACCGATTGCGGTGGCTCCGCCGGCCGAAGCGCTGGCACCGGCGCCGCCGGTGCCGGAGGTGCCGCCGGCCGTGCCGTT
>NZ_DASWTD010000118.1:0-2942 GCF_036402335.1 Sphingopyxis sp.
GACATCTGGCACATCCTGTCGGGCTATCACCGCGACGCGCTGGGCGAGGCGTGCCTGGTGGCGTTCTCGTACGCCCAGACCAGGGGCCTGGGCTGGGCGCTGATCGCACGCGGCGAACCGAAGTTCACGAACGCGCCGCTCGCGCTCGCCAGCCCATCAAGGCTACCGCTGAACGAGCCGACATAGAATTTGTCGAACAGGTTGCTGACGTTCAGCTGGACGTACGAATGTTCGAGGCCGGCGCTCGCGAGCGAGTAACGGATGTCGAGGTCGACGACCGTGTAGCCCTTGAACTTGGCGCCGGGGGCGATCAGGTCGGTCTTCGTTGGGTCATCCAGCTTCGGGACTGCCTGAACGACGCCGTTGATGTCGTTCATGAAGCGCGAGCCCGTGTACTTGGCCTGGACGCCCAGCGTGAAGTCGCCCAAATTGCCCTGGGCGCGCCCGCCGAGCAGCCATTCTGGCGCGTTGCGCTCGCGCTTGCCGGCCGTCCGCAGGTAGGCGACGCCATCCTCGAGATAACACAGATTGGCACGCGCGATATCACTTGCGGCGGCGCAGCCCGAGGTAACGGCATCGCGCTCGATCTTCGACTTCAGGTACGAACCAAAGACGTAGAGCGAGATTTCCTTGATCGGCTGGTAGGCGATGCTGGCATCGATGCCGTATTTCTCGACCGGGCCGAGGTTGGTATCGGTTCCGTTGCCGTCGATGTCATAAGAGGTGACGAGACGGTTGCTGTACTTCGAATACCAGCCGGTCAGCGCCGCCTGGACCTTCGAGGTCTGGTAGCGGAAGCCGACGTCGAAGCTGTCCGAAGTTTCCGCCGTGCGTTCCGACGAAATATCATCGGCGGGGAAGAAGAAGGCGCTGTACAGCGAGTCGGTGCTCGGAACCGAAAGGTTCTTCGTATAGCTCGCCGCGAAGCTGAGGTCGGGGGTGATCTTGTAGACCGCACCGACGTTCGGCAGCAGCTTGTCATATTTCAGCGTGCGGCTCTGCGGCAGCGCGGCGCCCGAGGGTTTGGTCCCGTTGTAGGCATAGGGGAACACCTCCTGATAGTCGGCGATCTGGTCGGCCGGCGCGCATTCGACGAAAGCGCCCGAGCTGCCGCCCGTGCTCGACGTGAAGCAATAATTGTTGAGGTCGCGCTTGAAGAAGGGCGCGCGCAGGCCGAGCTGCACGATCAGCTTCTCTTCGAAGAATTCGCCGCGATATTCGCCGGCGACCTGGTGCAGCGTCGCGAACGACAGGCGGTCGCGCTTTTGCAGGACGTTACCGTTCACGTCGAGGACCGGATCGTTGATCGGAAACACGTCGGTGGGCTCGCCGTTCGGGAACAGGAAGCCGGCGGCACCGGTCTGGCGGTGGCGCGCACGGTCATAGCTGTACGACAGGCGGACGCGGTTCGTGTCGTTGATGTCGTACACGAGGTTGGCGATCGCGACCCAGCGGTTGGTGTTCGTCTGGCTCGGCGACAGCAGGGTGACCTTGCCGAGGACGCCATCGCCATTGAGGTCGCGGCCGAAATAGAATTTGCCGCCATAGTTGCCGGTGCCGGTGAAGGTCAGGCCGTTCGCGGGGTTCAGCTTGGTGAACTCGCTTTCGAAGGCGTCGGTTGTGCCGCCGCCGTTGGCCTTGACGGTCTGCCAGGCGCCATCGAACGACAGTGTCAGGCGGTCGGTCAGCGTGAAGCGCGACTGCCAGCGGACGTTGCCGGTGTTCGACGGATTGTAGCGGCGCTCGAACTCGGTACCGCAATTGTTCACCGTGCTCGTCTCGCTCAGCGAGCAGGGGAAGCCGCCGCCCTTCGTGGGGTCGCCGATCTCGTAGAAGCGGCCGTCCTTTTCGCCGGTGATGGCGTTGGCGCGGAGCGGCGAGCCGCCAAAATTGTTGCGGTTCTCGTTATAATGGCCGGCGATCGCGATGAAGTCGCCATTGTCGCCGATCGGCTGATAGATCTTGCCGTTATACTGCTGCTTGCGAACCTTGCCGTAGTTGGCGAAGGCGGCATCGTTGCGGGTGGTCGAGGCCGAGAACCACGCCTTGGTGCCCCACGGCGTGAATTCGCCCGTCTGGATGAGGCCGAAGACGCGATAATAGGGGCGGTCGCCCGCGCCGTCGGAGAGGATGTTGCCGTAGGAGGCGCTCACCATGGCGCTCAGCTCGTCGGTCGGGACCAGCGTGTTGATGTTGACGGTGCCGCCGACGGCTGCCGCGGTCGGGCTGTCGACGTCGGTCGAACCGAGGTTGACGTTGATTTCCTTTACGAGTTCGGGGTCGACCTGCTGGTTGGTGTAGATCGCATAGTTGCCCGAATCGTTCAGCGGGATACCGTCGAACGTCTGCGAGATGCGCGACGAGTCGAAGCCGCGGATCGTGAAGTTACCGCCGCTCGAGCCCCAGGGATCGTTGTTGGTGAAGCTGACGCCGGGAACAAGGTTGATGATTTCGTTGATCGACTGGCCGGGACGCTGGCGCTGGATCAGTTCGGAATCGACGACGACCTTTGCCTTCGGCGTTTCGGGGATGATGATGCCCGCGACATCGCGCGAGGTGGTGCCGGTAACGACGATTTCGCCGTCGAAATCCGACGAACCAGTCGACTGGGCAAAGGCGGGAGTGGAGAGCAGCGCGACCGGAATCAGCGCGCAGCTGGCGGCAAGCGTGTGACGGAATTTCATTTCAGGATGTCCCCTTGGTGGTGCGTTCGGCGGCGCGCGACAATGGGCGCGCTTGACCTGCGAGCGCCCCTGACGCCCGCATGTGGCACGATTGTGACAGCAATTGTGACAGTGCAACCCGCGCGCCGTTGCGGGATCAGGAAGAGGCCGGAAAATCGCGAATTTGCGTTCGGGGCCGGGAGTTATCCACAAGCCCTGCCCCTTTTTTTTTAGCTACTGTTGCTGCAATGCAACATAAAAAGGGCGCCCCGCAGGGCG
>NZ_DASWTD010000119.1:0-8958 GCF_036402335.1 Sphingopyxis sp.
ATGCCCGACCGCGTCACCCTGTATCGCGTCCCCATCCTCGTCGAGTGGATCGAGACCGGCGAGCGGCGCGAGCGCCATTTCGTCCATCGCGCGGTCGACCGCATGGCCGTCGACTGTATCAACCCGCGCCCAGAAATCGAGTGCGCGGCGGAGCGGCAATTCGGCGTCGAGCGCGGAAGCCTCGTCAATCAACGCGATACGCTCATGGCGTTCGACCGTTCCCGCGGCGGGCCGCAACAATCCCGCGGCGAGGCGGATCAAACTCGACTTGCCCGCGCCGTTGGGCCCGCGCAGCCAGAGCGCGTCGCCGCGTTTCAGCGCCAATGTCAGACCCTCGAACAGCAACCGATCGCCGCGAATGCACGCCGCGTTGTCCAGCCGCAGCAACTTCGTCACGCCATATCTTCCAGCGCGTGCATGTCGTCGTCCGAAAAACCGAAATGATGGCCGATTTCGTGGATCAGCACATGCCGGACCAGCGTGTCGAGCCGCTCGCCGGTCTCGATCCACTCGACGAGGATGGGGACGCGATACAGGGTGACGCGGTCGGGCATGCCGCCGCTTTCGCCGATGCTGCGTTCGGTCAGCGGGCGGCCTTCGTACAAGCCGGTAAGGTCATAGGGATGCTCGATGTCGAGCGAGGCCAGTACCTCGTCGTCGGCAAACTCCTCGATCGAAATCACCACACCCGCGATATGCGGCGCAAACACGGCGGGCATGGTTTCGAGCGCGGCCTCGGCCATTGCGAACAGCGCATCGGCATCGGGCGCGCCGCCGGTCCAGCCGGCGGGAAGGGAAAGGGCACTCTTGTCGCTCATCGCGCCCTTCCTTATGGCGGCGACACGATATTGACCAGCGGGAGAAAGAAGATGGTCCGGAAACTCGACGAAGATGCCCGCGCCGCGCTGCTCGCCCGCTTTCCCGAATGGACTCACGAACCGACACGCGACGCCATCACCCGCCGGTTCAAATTCGACGATTTCGCGCAGGCCTTCGGTTTCATGGCGAGCGTCGCGATCATCGCCGAAAAAATGGACCATCATCCCGAATGGTCGAACGTCTACAACCGCGTCGATATCCTGCTGACGACGCATGACGCCGACGGATTGTCGGAACGCGATGCGAAACTTGCCGAAGCAATCGAGGCGCTGGTCTGACGCGATGATCCGCTTCGACCGACAGGTTCAGATGCTGGCGGTCGGTACGGCAGTGCTCGCGGGATTTGTCGATGCGATCGGCTTCGTCGAATCGGCGGGCTTTTTCGTATCCTTCATGACGGGCAACTCGACACGTCTGGCGGTGGGACTGGCCGATTGGCAGCGTGCCGCGCTCGTCGCGGGCGTCATCATTGCGGTTTTCGTCACGGGCGTCGTCGCGGGATCGCTCGTCGGCGCGCGCGCCGGAGTGCGGCGGGCACCAGCGGTGCTGCTATGCGTCGCGATCTTGCTGGGAATTGCGACGCTATTGCGGCTGCAAACCGATGGCTGGAGCGCGATCCTGTGCCTTGCCTTTGCAATGGGGGCCGTCAACGCGGCGATCGAGGGGCGCGACGGATCGGTTGTCGGCGTCACCTACATGACCGGGACGCTCGTCCAGATGGGACAGAAAATCGCCAATGCGCTGCGCGGCGAGGGCGATCGCCGGTGGCTGCACCATTTCGGCCTGTGGGCGGGGCTGGCGGGCGGTGCCGTGCTCGGCGCGCGGGCCGTGATGTGGTCGCCGCCGCTCGCCTATATGTCCGCGGTGGTGTTCGCAGCGACGCTCGCTTTGCGTGCGGGCTGGATCGTTCGCGGGTCGCGATAAGCCCGAGCTTGCCTTCGGGCGTCTTCCGTTCCAAAGGTCGGTAATAAAGTAACAACGAGGGGAGCCCGCCGCATGACCGATAGCCTGTTTCGCCGCAAACCGATCGTTCCGGAACGGCGGGAGGGCGAGCAGGCACTCGCGCGGACGCTCGGCTGGCCGCATCTGATTGCGCTGGGTGTCGGCGCGATCGTCGGGACCGGCATCCTCACGCTGATCGGGGTCGGTGCCGACAAGGCGGGACCTGCAGTTATCCTGTCGTTCGGCATCGCGGGCCTGATCTGCGCCTGCGCGGCGCTTGCCTATGCCGAAATGGCGACGATGATCCCGGCTTCGGGCAGCGCTTACACCTACAGCTATGTCGTGATCGGCGAACTGCTCGCGTGGGTTGTGGGGTGGAGCCTGATCCTCGAATATTCGCTGGTCGTCAGCGCGGTCGCGGTCGGCTGGTCGGGCTATGCCGCACCGTTGCTGGAGGCATGGGCGGGCGCTCCGATGGCGTTGATGCAGGGGCCGGAACTGGGCGGCATCGTCAACCTGCCGGCGATTGCGATCATCGCTGTCGTCGCGGGGCTGCTCCTCGTCGGGACGCGCGAAAGCGCGACGCTCAATGCGATCCTCGTGCTGGTGAAGGTGGTCGCGCTTGTCGTGTTCGTCGCGGTCGCGCTTCCCGCTTTCAACGCCGCCAATCTCGAACCGTTCAGCCCCTATGGCTTTGCCAAGCATATGGGCCCCGACGGGGTCGAGCGCGGCGTCATGGCCGCGGCGGCGATCATTTTCTTCGCTTTTTACGGCTTCGATGCGATTGCGACCGCTGCCGAGGAAACGCGCAATCCCGACCGCGACCTGAAGATCGGGATCGTCGGGTCGATGTTCGCCTGCGTCGCCATCTATATCGCGGTCGCGGTCGCGGCGGTCGGCGCCATCGCCTACAGCCGCTTCGCCAACAGCCCCGAGCCGCTGGCGCTGATCCTGCGCGAACTCGGCAGCCCGCTCGCGGCGCAATATCTGGCGGTGTCGGCGATCATCGCGCTGCCGACCGTCATTCTCGCCTTCTTCTATGGGCAGAGCCGCATCTTCTTCACCATGGCGCGCGACGGATTGCTGCCCGCGAGCCTCGCCAGGCTGTCGTCGCGCGGGACTCCGGTGCGCATCACGATCTTCACGGCCGTCGTTGTGGCGGTTCTTGCAGGCTTCATCCCGCTGGGCGAACTGGCGGCGCTCGCCAACGCCGGGACGCTTGCGGCTTTCACCGCGGTTTCGGTCTGCATGCTCATCATGCGCCGCCGCGCGCCCGACGCGCCGCGCACCTTCCGCGCGCCGATGCCATGGGTCGTCGGCGGCATCGCGGTGCTCGGCTGCATCTATCTGTTCTTCAGCCTGCCGGCGCAGACCCAGCTCTGGTTCTTCGTCTGGAATGTCGGCGGGCTGGGCGTCTATTTCCTTTACGCCCGCCGACACGCCATCGTCGGCTGATCAGTCGAAAAGTTCGCTCAGGAAGCTCTTCTTGTAGTTCTTCTTGTATGGCTTGCCGCCGTAGTGGCGGTCGTCATAGCCGCGCTCGCGATATTCGGGCTGCGGCGGGGGCGGGGGAGCTGGCGCGCGCGGCGCGGGTGCGCTCGCCGCCTCGCTGCGTTCGATGATCTTATCGAGTTCGCCGCGATCGAGCCATACCCCGCGGCATTGCGGGCAATAGTCGATCTCGATTCCCTGTCGCTCGGACATCGTCAGATTCACGCGGCAGGTCGGGCAAAGCAGCCCTTGGGCATCGGTCACGGATAATCCTTTCCTTTGGGAGTCATTCGCAACACCCAACGCGGCCTCCGCGCCGGGCGTTCCGTCAACTGGATACCGGCTGCCAGTCGAAGGGCAAGGGGGCCTCGCGAAAGGCAAAGCGGTCGAGGTGGCGTGCGACGACGCCCTTCATCGCCTCGAGATGCTCGTCGCCGCTGGCATCGATGCGGACCGACAGGGTGTCGGGTCCGGCATCGAAGGTCACGAGCGCGTCGGCGGGACACTCGGCACCGCGCGCATCCCGGGGGAAGGTCACGGTGCCGTGGTCGGGGGTGAATTCGACCGCGAGATTATGCTGCCAGTGCTTGCAGAGCTGCTGCAGATATTTGCTCGCGTGTGCGGTCGGCACGGCGGCGATCGCGGCGGCGCTCATCCGAGGCGCTCGATCTTCTGCGCGGCCTCGTCGATCAGCGCGACGATATCGTGCAGCGTCGCTTCGTCGAGGTCGCGGTCGCCGAGCCGGTTCATCAGCACCGCCTTCAGATTGCCCATCGCACGGCGGACCGACGCGCTGTCGGTGCGCTGCTGCTCCTCGCCGACGTCGGTCAGGCGGGCGATCAGGCGTTCGACGCCATCCTTGTTCGCGTCGAGTTCGGCCTGACCGGCTGCGGTGATCGCGAAGAGTTTCTTCGCGCCTTCGCTGTCGGTCGCCGCGATCAGTCCCATGTCGTCCAGAAGGGTGAGGGTGGGGTAAATGACGCCGGGGCTCGGCGCATAGGCGCCGCCGGTCAGTTCCTCGATCTGGCGGATCAGGTCATAGCCGTGGCGCGGTTCGTCGGCGATCAGCTTCAGCAGCACGAGCCGCAGCTCGCCGCTATCGAACATCCGCCGGCGCCGTCCGCGGCCTTCGTCGTCGTCGCGAAAGCGTCCGCCGAAACCGCGGCCACCAAAGCCGTGGCCGCCGCGTCCGCCACGGTGCATTCCGTGGCGCATCGCTTCGCGCCCGAATTCGCGCATCGCGCGGCGCATGGCATGGCGTTCGTCACATCCATGCCGGTTCATTCCATGTCGCATCATAAACTCCTTCATGCGATTTGATGTGTCTAAGATATATCTTAATATATTTTACGCAAGAGGGAGCGGCAATTTTTCGCCACAGTCACGGGTGAGGATCAGTTTCGCGGCGAAAAGTGAAGGTGGATCAAGGGGTAAGCGCGACCCTGTCCATCGCGCTCCGATCGGCCCGTGGGGACGAAACCCAGATGCCGGTAGAAGCCGACGGCCTGATCATTCTGCTCGTTCACCTCGGTCGAGATCGCGCCGTGCAATTCGACGGCATGATCGACCAGCGCTTTGCCGACGCCTTTACCACGCCAGGACGGATCGATGAACAGCGCTTCCATGCTGTTGCCGTCGAGCAGCATGAAGGCGACCGGCCGGTCATTCTCATCGACCGCGAGCCACAGTGGCGCGGCCGGCAGGAAGCCCCGGACCTCGTCCTCGATCGCCACCCGGTCTTCGGGCGTCAGGAAGTCATGCGTGGCATCGACCGCGTCGCGCCAGATTTCGACGGCGCGCGCGCCGTCGGCGGGGGTGGAGGCTCTGATCTTCATGTCCGCGTCCTAGAACCATGCGGCCCGCGCGCCAACCGTGCTTTTCCGCCGGTCGCCCTTGACTCGCGCGCCCGTATCGCTATTGGAGCGCCCGTGTCGTCCGGGCTCCGGCCTTGGCGATTCCGTCCGAGACAGTTGGTGAAGGGGATTTGCCCTTCTTAATTTCCAGCCGAGACGGGGAACAGTCTTTTTCGGTCGCCCGCCTGCATTCAGGCGACGCGTCTTGACCGACCCCATCGGACATCGTTGCGCGAATGCAGGCGAGCCTTGGCTCGCGTCTGCCTTTGCGTGTGTTAGCCGCCCGGCGGCGCCACGCGTTTCGGCGCGGGCGAATCCGGGCAGATGAGTGGAGTATAGGCATGGATCGTACGGAAAAGGCCGAAGCCGTATCCTCGCTGAACGCTACGCTGGGATCAGCTGCTGCTGTTGTGGTCGTCCGCAACCTCGGCATGACCGTCGCTCAGTCGACGGTGCTGCGCCAGCAGATGCGCGACGCAGGGGCCGACTTTCGCGTCACGAAGAACCGTCTTGCCAAAATCGCGCTCGATGGCACGTCCTACACCGGTATCGGCGAACTGCTGACCGGTCCCACGGCCCTCGCAACCTCGACCGATCCGGTCTCGGCTGCGAAGATCGCCGTGGAATTTGCCAAGACCAACGACAAGCTTGAAATCGTTGGCGGCGGCATGGGCGACGTGGTCCTCGACGTGAATGGCGTCAAAGCGCTGGCTTCGCTTCCCTCGCTCGACGAGCTTCGCGCCAAGATCATCGGTCTGGTGCAGGCTCCGGCCACCAAGGTTGCGCAGATTGCCGCAGCCCCGGCAGGCCAGCTGGCGCGGGTTTTTGGCGCATATGCCGCCAAAGAAGCAGCGTAATTTCGAACTAACCCTTGAAACATACTACCGGGATATCCCGGTTCTGATGGAGAATGAACATGGCTGATCTTGCAAAGATCGTTGAAGAACTGTCGACCCTGACCGTCCTCGAAGCGGCTGACCTGTCGAAGATGCTCGAAGAAAAGTGGGGCGTTTCGGCTGCTGCTGCTGTTGCTGCCGCTCCGGCTGCTGCCGCTGCTGGCCCGGCTGCTGAAGAGCAGACCGAATTCGACGTCATCCTGACGGGTGACGGCGGCAACAAGATCAACGTCATCAAGGAAGTCCGCGCGATCACCGGCCTGGGCCTGGGCGAAGCCAAGGCGCTCGTCGAAAGCGCGCCGAAGGCCGTCAAGGAAGGCGCCAGCAAGGCTGAAGCTGAAGAGCTGAAGGCCAAGCTGATCGCTGCCGGCGCGACCGTCGAACTGAAGTAATTTCGGTTCGGTGATCCGGCCGGTCCGTCCGGCCGGGTTCCAGCAAAAAGAAAAGGGGCGGTGCTGTGAGGCACCGCCCCTTTTTCATGCGGTGAGAAGCGTCACCGGCTAGCTTTTGGAATATCCCGGACGGAAGGTCGGGGAGGTGCGGGTGCGCGTGGGTTCAGGACGGCTTACCACCTGTTCCTGCGTCGCCGGGGCCGGGCGCTGGGCGATTTCCCAGGCGCTGACCGGCTTGCGCGTCATATCCTTCTGCGCGCCGAGCGTTTCGTCATATGCGACGCGTTCCTGACGATCGAGGAAGCGTGCGCGCTTGAGGCGCTTGTTGAGCGTTGCGAATGGATTGTCGGGCGTGGGGCCCGCCATGGCCATCGCTTCGTGACGGCCCATGCTGCCACTCGGCGCAGCGGCAAAGGCGGGAACCGTCCGCGGAGCGGCCTGCTCGCGCGGCATATAGGCGGGGGTTACCCACTGCTGTCCTGCGGTCGCGGGTTCGGCGGCAGGTGCGGGCGCATATTCATAAGCCGGCTCTTCCTCGCCGACATCGCGGCGGCGGCGAGCGAAGGCAAGACCGGCGCCGCCGACGATCAACAGCGCCGCAGCGCCTCCGGCAAGTTCCCAAGGGAAGTCATTTCCGCCTGTGTTTGCCTTTTCGGCCGGGAGCGGTGCCGCTTCGGCGACAGGCTCGACCGCTACCGTCGCCGGCGTGGCGATCGGAGCCGCTTCATCAAGGAGCGGGGCTTCGGCAACAGGGGGTGTCGCCGGCGCGGCCGCAACTCGTGCAGCGGCAACAGGCCGTGCACGCTGGGCCGATTGTTCAGCGCGCGGAGCGGGCGTCACGGCACGCGGGGCGGCTTTCGGCTCGGCGACCGTTTCTGCCGGAGCGATATCCAGCGGCACGCGAATGATGGGCTTCGGAGCGACCGGCTGCGCCGCCTGCGGGACTGCGACCGGTGCGGTCGCCGTCGGCTCGGGTACCGCCGGCGGGGTTTGTGGAACCGGGGCGGCGACCGGCGGGGTCATCGTGACGGTCGGGGTTTCCTGCGCAAAAGCGGCGGGGGTGGACAGGGCCAGGAACGCGGCAATCGCGCTCATGGCGGGGCGGGAGAGGGCGATATTTCTTGTCATAGTGACAGTCGAACGAACCACCCGCGAAAAGTGCTGCTCTGACGAACCGGTTTCCACGATGAGCCGTGCGCGCCGAACGGTGCGGCGAAGATTATGATGCCACTGGTCGCGCCCGGCGTTCGGTTTTGCGATCAGGCGAATGACGCTCGCTCGCGTCTTGGGCGCGCGAAAAAGACCGGCTTTCTGCGGCGGCGCCGACCATGATGACAGGGGTTTTGCGTTTTGGTGTCACCGGCGTCACCGATTCGTCATTCCTGCGCAACCTTGGTGTGGTCAATGCCGCGCATGAAAACGACCGATCTTCTGCCGACCCGGCTGCCCGATCATCTGCGCGAAACGCAGCGGCTGCTCTTCATCGCCAAGCATGCGCGCTGGACTGGCGGGCTCCACGCCGACGACGGCAATCACGCGCTCTATCATCGCGAAATGCGGGAGACGCTGGAGGGACTGGGAATCGAATTGCTGATCGCGGATAGTTACGCCGCTCTGTTCGACAGGCCCGCCGCCGACTTTGTCTTCCCGCTGCTCAATCGCGGCGGCTTCTTCAATTCGGAAATGCTGCTGCCCTTGCTCTGCAACCAGCACGGCCTGCCCTATCTCGGCGCGTCGCCGATCGTGCGCGGGCTATCCGACGACAAGCATCTGACCAAGCTGGAAGCAGCCGCGCGCAGCGTGCCGACGGCGCCATGGGCGCTGTTCCGGCGCGGCGCACCGATCGACGTCTCGCGCTGTCCGCCAGCGCGGCGCTGGGTGATCAAGCCGAACAACAGCTCGGCGTCATGGGGCGTCCGCGATGCGCACGACCGTATCGAACTCGGCCGGTCGATCGCCGAAATCCACGCGCTCGATCATGACGCGCTCGTCGAGCCCTTTATCGACGGCAGCGATATCGAGGTGCCCGTGATCACGCTGGGCGGTGAGCCCGCGATGCTGCCGATGATGATTTTCGAACAGGCCGATCCGACCCAGCTTCGCACCTATCAGGAAAAGCGCGATCTGGTGGGTCATGTCGGATATTGCATCAAGCGCTTCGATGACCCGCTCATCTCCGGCCGGATCGCCGAATATACAAGGCGAATGGCCGATGTTTTCCGGCCGTTCGACTATGGCCGCTTCGAGTTTCGCGTCGATCACGCGACCGGCGAGGTCCGGCTGCTCGAGGTCAATCTCAACTGCAACCTGTGGTCCGAAAAGCTGTTCTCGCGTTCGGCCGTTGCGGCCGGCTTCACGCACGAGACGCTGATCGAAACGATTGTCGCTGAAAGCATGATCCGCCAGATCGCGCCTGCGGCGGTGCGCCGGGACGCCGCGTGAGCGGATCGATCCTGATTCTCGCCGGCCGCCGTCCCGGCGCGGTCGATGCCCTGGCCGCGGCGC
>NZ_DASWTD010000120.1:0-18728 GCF_036402335.1 Sphingopyxis sp.
ACCGGCACCGGCATTCGCCCGCTGCAAACCATCGAGCCGGATGACTTCCAGCCCCTCGTCTTCGGCATAGGGCGCCACGACGCGCGAAGCGGTCTGGCGCTTGCCGCTGATCTGGATAATGTCGCCCTCGGTGACACCGAGTTCGGCCATCGCGGAGCGCGGGATACGGGCGATGCCGCCGCCGCTTTCCTCGGCGCGCGAATTCGCAACCTGCAGTTTCACCTGTTTTTCTTTTACCGCTGCGTCGGCCAATGCGCATCTCCCGCAAAGAGGTCAGAATGCGAAAGATAGGATGGTCGTTCCCGATTTGCGACCCCTGGTATCGCGCCATCTTATGACGCACTGCACAAAATTCTGGCAAGTCCGGCATGGTCATGTCATCATCAAAGACCGATATGCCACGCCTTCCTCCCCTCAGCAGCATGGAAGCCTTTCTCGAGGTTGCCCGCCACGGCACGGTCAAGGCGGCGGCGATCGAACTCGGCCTGTCGATGCCTGCGCTCTCGCGGCGAATCCAGACCCTCGAACATTCGGTCGGGCGCCCGCTGTTTAACCGGCATCATCACGGACTCAGCCTCACCGAGGCCGGACGGGCGTTGCAGGAACAATTGTCCCCGATTCTCGACGAGCTGAGGACGGTTATCGGCCAGGTTGGCAGCCCGGATGCATCGCTTCGCCTGCACCTCAACGTCCTGCCGCTGTTTGCGCAGCAGCGCCTCTTCCCGCGGCTTCCCGAGCTGCGGCGCAAACATCCCGAACTTCACATCGACATCGACACCATGTCGCACGCCGAGGCGCGGCTGGGCGACGGGATCGACGCAGCGATCGCGCTGGCGCGCTCGATCGACCCGGCGCTCTATGCCGCGCGGCTCGACCAGGACAAGGTCTTCCCGATCGCTTCGCGCACGCTGGTCGATGGCGACCGGGCGATCACCGTGCCCGAGCAGTTGCAGCGGATGACGATCCTGCTTCATCGCGAGATGCCGGAGACCTTCGCCGAGTGGAAGAAGGCGATCGGCATGCCCTATCTGGAGCCCGCGGGGATCGACTATTTCGATTCGGGACCTTTGATGCTCGAGGCCGCGGCGCAAGGCATCGGTGTGGCCTTCATGCACGGCCATCACTTCGACGACGCGCACGATCCGCGGCTCGTCCGCCTGTTCGACTTCGACGTCGACAGCCCGTACAGCTACTGGTTTGTCTGCCGTCCGCGCGCGCTGCGCCAGCCGTCGGTCAAATATTTCCACGACTGGCTGCTCGCCGCGAAGATCTGAACGGGAATGATCCGTCTGGAAGGCAATTCAGATCAGGGGAAATGGTGCTGCTGGACAGGATTGAACTGTCGACCTCGTCATTACCAATGACGCGCTCTACCACTGAGCTACAGCAGCAACCGGGTCGCCCGCAAACGCATGTTTGCTGGGCAGGCGCGGCCTATGGCGGGGCGCCCCTCGCCTGTCAAGGTGCGAGGCTTGACGATATGGCGATTTCGCGGGCATGACCCTTCGCGTGAGCAAGTCCCCCTCCCCCGCCGATCTGGAACGCGAGCGCCGCCTGGCCGAGGCGCTGCGCGAGAATCTGCGCAAGCGCAAGGCACAGACGCGTGAAGGCAAGGCCGAAGCCTCGTCTAAAGACTGACGGTTACCGTCACTTCGTCGCCCTCGGCCAGCCCTTCCGCCTTTCGGACCGCCGCCTTCACGGGCAACAACCAGCCGCCGCTTTCCTTGTGCGGAAAGACCGATGTGCTCCAGCACGTATTCCCGATCGTCGCGCGCACCTTCGCCGATCCGAACCCCTTGCGCCCGTCGAGCCATTGGCCGCCGATCGCGGCGAGGCGGATTCCGTCCGCGGCATCGCCCGCGATGGTGACGAAAAACCACGCAGCAGGCGCGGTCGCCGACTGCCAGCGCCAGAGCGGCGTCGTGACGGTAAAATCCTCCAACGGGGCTATTTTGCGGCAACCTGGCGCACGGGCACCGGGATATTGCAGATGTCGGCGCCGCCCGCCGGCGTGATGAAAAAGGGATCGCGGCGATTGGCGCGCGCATCGGCGTAGCGCGCGAAGCTGTCGCTATCGGTCGACAGATATTCGAACTTTGGCTGATCGGCAGCAGCCAGTTCGTCGGCGATACGGATCGACATGATCGGCGTGCGCTCGGCTTCCGTTTTGTAGAATCCCAGCGCTTCGGTCCCGCGCGGCAGGCTCGACAAATATTCGATGCCGCTGATCACGCGTCCGACCACTGCAATATTGCGGTCGAGGTGGCGCGGCGCGTGCCCGATGACGGCGTAGAGCTCGGCACCGCTTCCCGTATCGGGCGACATGTTGCGACCGACGCCAACCATCGCGTAACAATGAAGCGGAAACAACGCTTCGCTTCCGTCCGCGGCGCGCGTGTAACCGACCGGCCAGCCGGCGGAAAATGTTGACTGGCCATAAGCGTCGTGGCGTAGCGGCATCTTGAACCGCGGTACCGAGTAGCTGTGATAGCCAGCACCATCCGGCTGATTCACGACCTTCGTCAAGACAGGCGTCAGATAGCCTGCTTCGGCCACTGTGGTCAGCCCTTGCGGCAAGGGCCGCGCATGCGAAGCATCTTCACTGTTCGCGTCACCCCATTGCGCCACATAATTGTCCTGCACCCGATTGACACTCGTCCCGTCCCACCAATGCGCCGCGGCGAGCTTGCGGATGTTGCCGATCCACCCCTCGCTGAACGGCGCGGGCATCAACTGGATAATCACGCGCCGCGGTTTGCCTCGGGCGTCGGGTGCGAGATCCATCACCAGCAGGTCGGACGGCGCAATCGCAACCCAGTCGCTTGCCGGGGCGGCCGCCGCGATCTCGCCGGGCGACGGAATCGGCGCGGCATCCTGCGCCAGTGCGGGAACGGCGAGCGACGCGGCGGCGGCGAACGAGAGCAGATGTTTCATGCCCGATGTCTGCCACGCCCAATCGGCTTGCGAAAGCCCCGCCAAGCGATTAGGGCGCCCCTTCCAGAGCATGCGGAGCGGTGGCCGAGTGGTCGAAGGCGCTCGCCTGGAAAGTGAGTATACGTCAAAAGCGTATCGAGGGTTCGAATCCCTCCCGCTCCGCCATCATCCGAGAGATTTTTTCGGGATTCCGGTCAAGCGGGATCGGAGTTCAGTTCTCGCGCCCCGCCATCCACAGCGTCTGGGTGAGCGGCTCGATCAGATAGGAAAGCGCGGTGCGTTTCCGGAGCGGGATCATGACATCGACCGGCAGACCGGCGCGCAGCCCCCCATCCTCGCGAACCTGCCGCAGCTTGGCGATTTCGCTCGGCGGCACGAGCAGCTCGATCTTGAAAAAGCGCAGTCCGGTCCGCTCGTCCTCGAAACTGTCGGCCGAGATCTTGGATATCCGGCCCTTCAGTATCGGCAGGTTGCGCTCCTGCAATGCGGTAAAGCGGACCTGCGTCTCCATCCCTGGGCTCAGATCGTCAGCATCGGTCGGCGACGCCTTGCCCTCGATAACGAGAGCCCGGTCCTGGGGGACGATTTCCATCAAGGTTTCGCCAGCGCCGACGACCCCGCCGACGGTGAATATCTTGAGACCGACGACCCGGCCGTTCGCCGGCGCCCGTACCGTCGAACGGGCCAGCTGCTCGCGGACCGAAACCAGTTTCGGTTGCAGTTCGTCGAGGCGGACCTGCCCCTCGCGCATCTTCGCCGCGACCTCCTCCATCATCTGCTTCTCAAGCGAGACGATTTGCATCCGCGCTTCGCCGATCGCCTCCGAGGATCGCGCGATGTCGGCGCGATAGGCGCCGTAAGTGCCGTCGAGTGCGGCGGCATCGCGCTCCATCGCGCGCACACGATTGATCGAGACGAAGCCCTTGGGGAGCAGCGTACGCATCCCGTCCAGTTCCTCGCCGATCAATCGTTGCTGCTCCTTGTTGGATCGCATCTGGTAGGCATAGCCGTTGATCTGCTCCGAATGCTGGCGCATCTTCTGACCGAGGACGCCGCGCTGTGTCTGGAGCGAATTGCGTCGCGCATCGAACAGCAGGCGCTGCCCGCGCAGTGCTTCGGCCGCAAGCGCGCGGTCTTCGGGCTCCAGCGATGCGAACTCCGCGGGTTCGGCCACCGCCCGAAGCCCGTGCTGTTCGGCGACGAGCCGCGCGCGCTGCGCCAGAAGCGCGATGACCTCGCCGGTCAGGCCGCGTTCGGTCGCGACGAGTTCGGATGCGGAAATCTTCAGCAGCGCTTGCCCCTTGGTGACGCTCTGCCCCTCGACGACCTGAAGCGCGGTGACTATGCCTCCTTCGCGGTGCTGGACGGCCTGACGATTGCCCGAGACGGCGACAATACCTTGTGCATAGGCGCCGGCATCGAGCGGCGTCGCGGCGGCCCACCCCAGAAAACCAAGGAAAAACAGGCCGATGATCGCGATACCGATGCGCATTTCGCGGTGCGGCCGATCGGCAAAATCCTTGTCGTTCGAGTCGGCCATCACCGGCGGTTTCCACATCATGTCGTTCATGACCGTCCTCCTTCGTTGATGGGGACAACATTCTGCTTTGCCGAGGCTTGCTTCAGCGCCGCGAGAATTTCGTCGCGCGGCCCCATTCCCGCGATGGCGCCGTCGGCAAGGATGGCGAGCTTGTCGGCGCCGGCGAACACCGCCGCGCGGTGGGCAATGATCATGATCGCCGCGCCATGCAGCTTCGCGGCCGCGATTGCCCGGCCCAGTGCGTCTTCGCCATCGCTATCGAGCGCCGAGTTCGGTTCATCGAGCACGAGGATGCACGGCTTCCCATAAAGTGCCCGGGCGAGTGCGACCCGTTGCGCCTGCCCCGCCGAAAGCTTGTGCCCATTGCCTTCGATACAGGTGTCGTACCCGTTGGGCAGGTGCAGGATCATCTCATGTACACCAGCCATTCGCGCGGCCTCGACGACCTCGACATCGACTATCGGCTGCGGAACGCCGCGCGCGCAGGCGAAGCGCGAGATATTTTCGCTGATCGTTCCTGGCAGCAGCCCGCAATCTTGCGGCAGATAACCGATATGCTGCGCCAGCTGCTCGGGATCCCAATCCGCGATGTTCGCCGCGTCGATACGAACTTCGCCGGAATCGGGTGACAGGGCGCCGGCGACGACGCGGGCAAGCGTAGTCTTGCCCGCTCCCGACGGTCCGATGACACCCAATACTTCGCCCGGTGTCAGCTTCAACGACGCATTTTTTAGCAGGATCGCGCTGCCATCGGCATTGCGAACGACGATATGGTCGAGCTCGACCAGGCCTTTCGGATCGGGAAGCATCGTCCGCGTTACGGGGTGGCCATCGGCTTGTTTGAAAACCCGGTCCAGCGTCTGCAGCGCCTGCCGCGACTGGACGATGTTCGGCCAAAGGCCCACCAGCTGTTCGACGGGCTGCAGCGCACGGCTGAGCAAGACCGAGGCTGCGATGATCGCGCCGACCGAAATCTGGCCGTTGATCGCGAGCCATGCGCCGATGCCCAGCGCAAAGGACTGCATGAACATCCGCACGAACTTGACGAGCGAATTATATCGGCTGCCCGAGAATTGAAGATCCGCGGTCGCATCCATGCCGACGCTCCGCTGCTCGATATGGCGCGCCACGAGCGCACGCCGCATGCCGAGTGCGCGCACGATCTCCGCCTTGCGCAGCACGGCCTCGTGCGATTCATATGCGGCCGCGTTCGCCTGATGCGCCTGTTCGGCTTTGGCCTTGCTGCGCCTTTCGTTGGTGATCGCAAGCATTACCAGGATGCAACCCGCGCCGAGTACCAGCAAACCGAGAACCGGATGAATGACGAAGGCGACGAACAGATAGAGCGGCGTCCAGGGTACGTCGAACAATGCCGTCGTGGCCGGTCCGGCCAGCGCCTGACGCAGGGCATCGAATTCGCGCATCGCCTGCTGTGTCGATGGATCGCCCGGCTGCGCTCGCGATCGCGCCAGCAGCCGGTCCAGTATCTCGCCCGACAGAAGCCGGTTGAGGCGCAGCGACGCGCGCGTCATCAATCGCACGCGCATCGCATCGAGGGCCGACAGCGTCGCGATAGCCACCCCCACGACGATTGTGATGAAGACCAGCGTCAACACGCCATTCGTCGGTACGACCCGGTCATAGACCTGCATCATATAGATCGTCGGAGCGAGATAGAGGATGTTGATCAGCGCGCTATAAATCGCTGCGAGGGTGAAGTGAGTCCGGCAAGCGCGGACGGCTTCTGTCAATGCCGGCGGCACTGGCATCCAGAACAAGCGCATGCGATATTCCCCTTTGGATGATCGAAGAGGTGGCGCCGGGGCGGGGGCATCCCGGCGCCGAGCTGGGCCGGGGGGTCCCGGCGCCAAGCTCTTTAGCTGAACAGATAGTCCGAGATTTCGTGCCCGAAATACCGACCGATTCGTCCATGGTCGTCGAAGCCATCGTCCGCGAACCATCTCGTCACATGCGCGGGGCCGTCGGGCCCGGAGCGTCCGTGGCCCAGATCAACAACGTCCTGGGGCCGGAGAGTGCCAACCACCTGATCGGCTCCGCCACCCGAATTGAATACCAGGCGGTGAGCGGACGTCAGTCCCGAGATATCGACCGTATCGCTGCCCGTGCCTCCATTCACCGTGATGGTGTTGTAGTTGAGGCTCGTGGTGTTGAAATCGCCGATCACGAGGATTGTGTCGCCGCCGTTGTTGCCTGATCCGCCGGGAGCCACGCCACCGGGCGAGGAGACGTTCAGGGCGTTGACGTTGATTTCCTCGATATTGTCGAGTTCGGCGATGACCTGCGCGTTTCCGGTTCCGTTGCGGGTCACCACGATTTCGGTGTTGGTGTTGAGACCGCTGATCCCCGCAGCTTCCGCAGCTGCCCGCGTGTAGATGCGGAAGGTTTCGGCCCCGGCAACGCCATTGAGCACGAAGGTGTCGGTTCCATCGCCGCCATTGACGATGTCGCGCCCGCCCGTCCCGCCGGTTTGCGTGACGGTATCGTTGCCCGCGCCGGCGTGGATGAAGTCGTTGCCCGCGCCGCCGTCGATCGTATCGATCCCGCCGAGGCCGAAGACGGCCTGTGACGCAGCCGTCCCGCCGACACCGTTGAGATTGGCGTTATTGCCGCCAGTCCCGTTCACGATCGTATAATGAACGCCGTTAAAGCGCATCGCCTCGACGTTGACGAGCGTGTCCGTCCCCGTCGCACCGGTGTTGTCGGTCACCGTGACGGTGGTCCCGTTGGATTCGATCGTATAATTTGCGATCGTATTGAACCCTGCGGTATCGACATTCCCATCTTCGCCATTGATGCTGTCGTTGCCGGCACCGCCCGTCATCATGTCATTGGCGGCTCCGCCCAACAGCGTGTCGTTTCCTGCGCCGCCCAGCAGCGTATCGCCGCCAAGGCTGCCATTCAGCAGGTCATTGCCATCACCGCCGTTGATCGTGTCGGCACCATTGGCTCCATAGAGATTGTCGTCGCCGCCATTGCCGTTGAGCGTGTCGGCGCCGTTACCGCCATCGGCGATGTCGTCCCCTTCCGTCCCGTTCAGCGTATTGTCGGCCGCGTTGCCGTTCCAGTTGACGCCGGTCGGTCCCGTGGCTGCCGAGAAGACCGTCTCGAGCGTACCGCCGCCGTCGGTGAAGCTCACCGCCGCGCGCAGCCGCAGTCCGGCCTGGTCACCGAACAGCATTCCCGGGTTATTGTCGGGCGTGAAGGTCGATCCGGTCGCGCCCGCAATGTTGACCCAGGTCACTCCGTCGGTCGACTGTTGCCAGCGATAGCTGAACGCCCCCAGCCCGTTCCCGTCGGCGATCGACGCGGTGTTCAGGGTCAGCTGCTGCCCTTCGGTCGGTGTCAGATCGCTGATCACCGGCTGCCCCGTCGGGAGCTGGTTGGCAGAGACATCCTGATCCGTGAAGCGCATCACCTCGATATTGCGCAGCGTGTCCGTGCCATCGGCCTGCGTGCCGCGGGCATGGGCCACCGTGATCGTGCCATCATCATTATAGGTGATGTCGTAGTTGGCGAGATCCTCGGAGAATGAGGCAACGTCGACGTCGCCCGCGCCGTTCGCGGTCAGAATCTCGCGAACGATCCGAAGCTGGCCGGGATTCAGCGTGCCGTTGAACATCGCGGCCGCAAGTTCGGTCATGCTGTTGGCGGTGCCGATCTGCGCCCCGGTGCCATCGTTGTTCTGGAACACCCCGATGCGCACGTTCAGATATTTGTCGCCGTCGATGATGTCGTCGCCACCCTGGCCGGCGATCAGGTCGCTGCCGTCGCCGCCCAGGATGATGTCGCCGCCTGTGAAGGACGTGACGCCAGCCCCGACGACGGCTTGCAGGCCGTTGATGAGCGCGATGCCGGCCGCATCGAGCGCGCTGCCGCGATAACCGCCCGTTCCGCCTTGCGTTGTCGGCCCCATCGCCACCGCGTCGTCGTTGGTACCCCGCAGGATATCGTTGAACGCGGTGCCGGACAGCCCCTCCATGCTCTCATATTCGTCGAGAGCCGCGTTGCCGGGAATCGTCGGCGCTTCGTCAAAGACGATCGGGATCGACAAGTCGGCATTCACGCCGGCCGTGTTGTCCTTGTATGTGGCCCAGTCGAACCCGGACATGCCGACCATCTTGCCGCGCCCGGCGCTGCCGACCATGATGTCATGCCCGCCCTCGCCGATGAACTCGTCGAAACCGCCGTCACCGAGGAAGACGTCGTGGCCGTCGATGCCGTCGCGAGAGAAGACTTCGTCGAAGTTGTCGCCCGGCGCGCCGTCGAACGTGCCCGTTTCGATCCAGTCGCTGCCCTCGTTGCCGAGGATGCGTTCGGCGTTCTTGTTGCCGTAGATGAAGTCGTCGCCTTCACCCGCGAACACTTCCGAGCCTTCGTCGGTACCAAGGAAGATGAAGTCGTTGCCGCGGCCCCCGAGAACCAGGTCGAGACCCGGGCCCGAATGGACAACGTCATTGCCGTCACCGCCCTTGATATTGTCGTCGCCGCCGGTGTCCTTGATGATGTCATCGCCGGCTCCGCCGTTGATGATATCGTTGCCGTAACCGCCTTCCAGCCGGTCATTGCCACCGTCACCATGGATCGTATCGTCACCGATACCGGCGATAATGATGTCGGCGTTGTCCGTACCGCCCATCACGACATGATCACCGCCGGTGTAGCGCAGATAGTTGGTGTCCGCGCCGGGCGTGCCCGGATTGTTGCGGCTGACCAGCGGCGTCAGGATGCCGCCGCCGCCCGGGTCGCCGCCTTCCAGCGTACCATTGCCGTCAAGATCGTTGAATTGCCGGGTCGGATCGACTTCCAGGATCAGTCCCGGGGTCGAGAAGACATCCGACGGCAGATGCGTCGCGTCGGTGTTCCGCATGATCATCGCGGCAAAGCTATTCGCTTCCATCTCGCCGAACAGATGCAGGCCATCGAGCCGCTGCAGATAATAGAAGCGGTCGCCGCTCTGCAGATTCTCCATCTGGACTTCGAAGACGAAGTTGAAGGTCGACCCGAGCATACCGCCGAACGGCATCGTCTTTTCGGCCAGCCCGCCGATCCAGAGGTCGACATTGTTGAGACCGCCGAGCGAGCCGCCGGCCCAGGCGCCCGTCGCGCTGAGGAAGTCCAGCCGGTCGGCCGGCACTTCGAGGCCACCCGTACTGACGCCGGTGATGATCGTCAGCGCGGCATCGCGCTTGCCTTCAATCGTCGTCTGCGACGTGATCAGGCTGTGCGCGCCATAAGCGGCGACGAAATTGATGATCGACGCTTCATTCTTGAGGTTCGCCGCGAAGTCGACCCAGCTCTCATAAGGCTTGAGCAACTCGTCCTCGTTCGTCGCCTCGTAGAAATTCGCACGGGCGGCGTTGAGCGACGGCACGCCGGTGTCGCGGCCGCGCGCCAGGTTGATCGTCGCAAGGTCGAGCGGCAAGCCGAGCAGGTTGTTGCGGAGCGCGCTGGTCACGAACTCGTCGATCTGGTTGCCCGCCTGCCGGGTCATGCCGCGGATGATCGCACCCGCCGCGATGTCGGCATCGACAACCGCATTGCCCCCGTTGTTTTCGAACTGGAGCGGGTTGAGGAAGCCCTGGATCAGCGAGATGTGATCTTCGTTGAAGGTCGGGTCGAAGCGATCGATCGACTCGGTCAGCATCGAGTGCCCGAAGCGGTAAACGACGTGCGCGAACTCGGCCACGATCGAGGGATCGAGCGTGATGTCGAACCCGTCGGGAACGAGGAAGGTGTTGACGGCGGGCTGGATCTTGCGCGCGAATTCCTCGAACACCAGATGCTGATACTGCATCTCGGTACCGAATTTTGCGGCCTGGAACAGGCGTTCGCCGTTCCACGAGCCATCAGGCATCTGCCACTCCGCGATGAACGCCGGATCGCCGGTCGCCAGCACCACCTCCTTGGTGTGCTCGACCAGCCGGTTGTGTTCGGAATGGAAGACATGGTGCACGGCAGTCAGGCCGATATTCTCGTTCGCACGGCCGTCGCCGGCCATGAAGTGCGCATCGAGCAGTTCGTCGTCATACTCGCCGTCGGCAGGAATATTCCCGCCGATTTCGGTGTCGCCATCCTCAAGGCCATCGGGCACGGCGTTGTGCGCGATATCGGCGAGGAAGGCATGGCCGGTCCTGACAGCGCCGGCGACAAGGACGCCGAGCCCGCCATTGGCCGCGGGATCGCCTTCCACAAGGAACGGCGGGTCGCCGGGGTTGAGGCCCTGCATGACGATCTGCGGATAGCCGTTGGGCCCGCGGAGGAAATTGCCATATTCGTCGGTAGCCAGCAGTGGGATATTGCCGACATCGACGTCGAGCAGCTGGATACCGAGCAGGTCGGCCGCCTGCGCCTTGAGATCGGCCCATGTGGCCATCCCGCCGTTGCCGCCCTCGATCAGCTTGCCGGTCGCAACCGGATCGCCGTTTGCATTCAGCTCATATCCGCGCAGGAACACCTGATGCGAGGAATGCGAGCTGTAGGTCTGGTTCTGATCGACGAACGACGTCGTATTGTTGATCGGCTGGACGTCATCCGCGGTCCCCATCACGCCGTCCTCGCCGGCTCCGACGGTGGCGCGCGTCAGCACCATGAAATTGGTCGGGCTGGCCGGATCGTACAGCGGGTCATCGGGCTGAAGCGGGATGAAGACCGTTCCGCTGCCCCCCTTGGCGACCAGATCGAGGCCGTGATCGAAGAATTGCCCGAACAGGGTGAACCACGAGTTGAAGGGCGCCGACAGGCCTTCGTCGGGCGCGATATTCGGCAGCTCGACATTGGCGCCGCTCAGTTCGATCCCGTTGGGTACGAGCAGCGCGTCGAGCGGTCCGCGGACACCCGCAAGCGCGTTCTCGGCCGCCGTGAGATCGGCGAGAGCGGCGACAGCGGCGGCATCCAGCACCGGATCGGGCGGATTCGCGGCGTCGGCCGCTGCCTGTGCCTCGGCATAAGCATCGGTGGCGTCATCGACGTCCTTGAAGAAGGATTTGATCGGCTCATATTCGGCCTTGATCTGCTGGGCGAGCGCGATCAGGTCGCCTTCGATCCCGTTGCGCTGGAGCGCGACAATGATCGCCGCAGGGTTGCTCAGCGTCTGGTCGACCAGGAGGTTCGAAATGGTCCGGAGGCTGGAATCCAGAACGATATTGTTCGGATTGTTCGACGGATTATAGTTGGGCGCGGTCGGCACCACCCCGCCGGGAGCGGGGCCGTTCATGTCGAGCGGAGTGCCCTCGGCGGGCCGGTAAACCGGATCCAGCAGCCTCGGAAAGGGATTGTCCGCTGCCCCCTGCTGTTCGGTGCCCGGAAGCAGGTGGTTAAAGGTCCCGTCGACGGTGCGGAGGCCCCACGCAATATTGTAGGAAGGGATCGATCCGCCCTGCAGCGGCCCGGCTCCGTCGGGATCAGGCCCGAACAAGGGCCGGCCCAGGGGATCGGTGGGATCCAGAATCCAGCGGGTGTGCGCCTCGGAAATCTTGATCTGGTCGAGGATGAAGTCGAGATCGCTACGGATATACGTGACCATAAATGCCTCCCTACAGTGGACCTGCGCAGAGCGGCCTCCTGTCGGCCGGTCGTCGACTCGCCCCAAGCGGTCGATCTGCAGGTCTTGTGGCTGGAATGTATGGCTTATTGGAAGAAGGCGTCGAGTTGGACTGGCGGACTATTACATTCTGCTATCTCTATACTTACGCGGCCTATATCCATATTGAATCCTGTATAGGCCATTCGATATAGACGGCTATGCGCGGAGCGCGGGCAAGCCGCCGCGAAAGCGGACGACCGCAGAGCAAAACGTCCGGAAAATCCGTGAGCTTTGGCCAGTAACCGGGATAAAAGCGGGCAGCGCCGCAGCCCGGCGCCAAGTCAGCCTTGGCGTCGATAGGATATCTGCGGCAGCGCATTAAAGCTGCGCCGCAAGATCGGCTTTGTGCGCCGTTCTTCGAGGATACCGGGCAGATAGGTGTCGACAGGGTCGTCGTTGAACGCGCGCGCTTGCATCGCCGCGGCCGCGCTGACCCGATTGTGGACACCCAGCATGCGAAAAGCCGCGGCGATGTGAACCTTCACCGTTCCTTCGGCAATGGACAGAAGGCGTGCGATTTCCTTGTTCGAACGTCCTGCTGCGAGCAGGTTCAGCACCTCGAACTGGCGGCTCGTCAAGGCAGCGTCATTTGCGACGCCGTCCTGGTCGACCACGGGTTCTTTCCGCGCAGACAGGTCCGAAACAAAGGGCGGGACATACATACGGCCCGCGATCACGGCCCGTAGCGCCTCCGCCATCTCGGGAACCGGAACATCTTTCGGGATATAGCCGTGAACACCCGCGCCGAGCGAATCGAGTACCAGATCGCGGTCGCGCGAGGCGGCCACCACCACCACGCGCACGTCGGGATACCGGACGCGGAGATCGCGCAAGCCTTCTCCATTGCGCAAGCCGGGCAGGCCAAGGTCGATCGTCACGAGGCCGATCGATCCGCGCGTCGCGATTTTCGTCAGGACGCCTGCAAAGTCGGACGCCTCGAATATACTGGAAAGGCCAAGGTTTCGCGCGAAGAGAGTGGTCAGTCCTTCGCGACAAAGCGGATGACTATCCGCAACCAGAATTCCACCTATTTCTTTTGCCACGGAACGCCCCCCCACGGGTAATTCGCCTTGGCACGTGCCGGCAAATATACTCCGTCGTATCCTTCCCGGCTCCGCGACCCGTCCTGGAAGGTTATGGATCGAGCCGTAACGACTCGACCAGAGAAGCCTATAGAGCAAAGCTGACGCCAACCTGACGGTTAACCTTAATCGGAAGTCGATTATTCAGCAGAATGGCCGGCCTCTTGAAATAGCAGGCAGATTTCTTTTTTTTCCGGGTCCGTGATCAGTTTTGCATGGTGGATTTCGACGATGCGCGCCACGATCGCAAGGCCGAGACCCGCTCCGCCGCTGCTCGCATGATCGGCTCTGACAAAACGCTGGCTGAGCGCGCCGAGGTCGGCGGCGGACAGGCCGGGCCCTTCGTCCCTGACGCAAATTCGCGCGCCGGGGCCAACCATGATGACGACCGCCCCGTCGACCGGCGTAACCCGTAACGCGTTCTCGACAAGATTGCCGACCGCAGCCACGAGCATTTCCTTGAGGCCTCCGACCACCGCCTTGTCGGCGACCTCGAGCTCGACGCGCCTGCCCTGCACCGCCGCCAGCGGAGCAAAGCGGGCGACCACGGCAGCGCCGATCCCGTCGAGCGCGACGGGATCGCGGGCCATCGGAGCCACGACATGCGATTCCACCTGCGCCATCAGCATGATCTGGCCGACGAGACGGTTCATCGCGGCAACGTCCTTTTTCAACCGCTGCGCGTCTGCCGATCCCAGCCGCTCGAGTTCGCCCATCAGGATTGCCAGAGGGGTACGAAGTTCGTGGGCGGCATTCGCAGCGAAGGCTTCACGCTGTCCCGCTACGTCGTCGAGTCGCTGAAGCAGGCCGTTGAGCGCGCGTGCGAACGGCTTTGCCTCGACCGGCAGTTCGTCGAGGTTCAGGCGAAAACCGCGGTCCGTACCAGCGACCGAATCCATGCGCTCCGCAGCGGTACCGAGCGGCGCAAGCGAGGTTCGTATCACCCATCGCCCCGCGAAGACCATCGGCATCATGAGCACGACGAGAGGAAGGACGACATGCTCGGCGATCTCGAGCCATTCGCCGCGCCAGCCTGCTTCGGCGGAATGTTGCTCGAGCATGACTTCGACATCGAAACTGACGAATATGATCAGCGCCAGGCCGCCGAACAGACCGATCCAGCTGAACCCCCGCGTGAGCCGCTGCGACACGGAGAGCGAGGCGCTCAATCCTTGGGATCCCGCAACAGATAGCCCATTCCGCGGATGGTAATGAGCGCATCGTGATGGCCGGCATCGCCCAGCTTGTGCCTCAGCCGCGATATGATCGCTTCGACCGCATTGGGCGTCACGGCTTCGTCGAAGCGGTAGATCGCCTCCTCGATCGTGGAGCGGCGCACCACGGCACCGGCACGGCGGATCAGCAGCTCCAGCAGATCAGCCTCGCGGCGGGTCAGTTCCATGACGTGATCTCCGCTCGACGCCGTCCGCGCGGCCACGTCGAACGCGAGTTTTCCTGCGCGAATTACGGGTTGGCTACGCGGCCCCGGCCGGCGCAGGAGTGCCCTGAGGCGCGCCGCGAGTTCGTCGAGCTCGATCGGTTTGACCAGATAGTCATCGGCTCCGGCATCGAGCCCCGCAACACGGTCGCCCAGCCCGTCCCGCGCCGTCAGGATCAGAACGGGCGGCAAGGGGAGCTTCAGCCGCTCCTGCCGGAGCCAGGCCAGGCCGTCGCCATCGGGAAGCCCGAGGTCGAGGATGATGGCGTCGTAACTCGCCCCCGACAGCGCCGCATCGGCCTCGCGCAGTCCGTCCACGATATCGGGGCTGAAACCGCATTGCGCGATGCCGTGCTCGATCAGACCCGCCAGACGGGGATTGTCCTCTACAATCAGGACACGCATGTCACAGAAATCAGGAAGTTATCTCCCGATCCGGTCAGATCGTGACTATAGAATTTCAAGTCTTATCCCCACCAATATGGTTCTATCATAACACAATTTGGACTTGGGGATAACAATAGAATTTTCTAACAAAATTCGCCGCTTAGCGATATATAAAACAAGAAGCATAACATGGATCAGGTTTGTTTCCTTTGGGAAACCATTAGCCGATCGCTGCCAATATTAGGCAAAATGCAACCGTCGATATTTCCCGCGAAAATAGAGCAGCGGGTCGCGGTGAGGCTCGAACTGCGCGCGCACCACCCGGCCGACAAGGATGAAATGATCGCCGGCATCGTGCAGCGATTCGTGCTGACATTCGAACGACACGAGCGAGCCGCCCAGCAGCGGCACGCCGGTTTGCCCTGGAGCCCAGGGCTGGTTGGCAAAGCGATCCTCGCCTTTTGCCGCGAAGCGGTTGGACGTCGGTTGCTGGCCGATCTGGAGCACATTGACGCCGAAATGCGCGGCATCGCGAAGCGCCGGCGCGGTTCCGGCCGTGTTCGCAATGCACACGAGCAGCAACGGCGGGTCGAGCGAGACCGACGTGAAGCTGTTCGCGGTCAGGCCCACCGGCGTCCCCGCATTGTCGAGCGCGGTGACGATCGTGATGCCGGTCGCAAAGCAGCCCATCGCGTCGCGCAGCGTGCGCGGGTCCGACCCCGCCTTGAATTCCATCGCCTCGCGCGGCTGGCGCCGTTCGAGAAATTCGAGAAGCTGGCCGAGCAGCGCCTCCTCGCGATCGGAGGCGAGTTCGAGATCGCATTCGTTGATGTCGGCACTTTCACCGATCGGCAACGCGGCATTGAACGCATCGCTGACCGCGCTGCATTGCGCAGGCGAGAAGCCGCCGCGCACGACGAGCGTCGGAAGCGCCAGGCGTCCGGCGAGCCCGCTCGCGATCGCATCGTCGTCGACCGGCATGTCGACGAGAACGAGGCCTGCGGCGAGATGCGCGCCATCGAGCGCCAGCGCACGCGTCGCAATCCAGCCGCCATGGCCCGCCGCGACGACGACGGGACGCGAGCCCATCTGCGCGAGCACAAGCCTCAGATCCTCGATATGCGGAGCGAGCCCGTGCTCGTCGCCGGTTTCGCGCAAGTCGAGGTTCACCACGCGGCGTCCCGACAGCACGAGCGCCTCGGCGACATCGCGCCACGCGGCGCGGCTCTGCCCCTTGTCGGGGATGAGAAGGACTGCAGGGTCATTCTCGTCGCCCAGCATGTCACCCGTCAGCACGACGCCGCCGAAACCCTTATATTCGATGAGGCTCAAAAATCCCCCTTGCCGCGCCGGCGGGCGGTAACGCCAGCGGCATTCGATATGACCAGATTGCGATGAATCGGACCATATCGAAAGCGCACGCGCGGCGCCAGCGCGGCGGATGACTCAGACGCGCATCGACGCGAGCCGCTGGTCGACGATCGCGTCGGCGTCGGCGATGATCCGGTCGATGAGCTCCTTGCACGTCGGGATGTCGTGGATCAGCCCCTGCACCATCCCGGCCCAGAAGACACCTTTCGTCAGGTCGCCGGTTTCAAGCAATTCGCGGCCCGCCTTGCCGTTCACCAGTTCGGCAACGTCGGCGAAGGTCGCGTCGGGGACCGCAAGGCGGCGCACGACTTCTTCGCTCACCGCGCTCTTGCCGACCCGCGCCGTGTTCTTGAGGCTGCGGAAGATCAGGAAGCTGCCGCGCTCGTCGTTATCGATATAGGCCTGCTTCACATTCGGGTGGATCGGCGCCTCAACAGTCGCGCAGAAACGCGTGCCCATGTTGATGCCCTCGGCACCCAGCGTCAGCGCCGCAACGAGCCCGCGGCCGTCGCCGAAACCGCCCGAGGCGAGCATCGGGATCTTCACCTTGTCGGCGGCAGCAGGGATCAGGATCAGGCCAGGGATGTCGTCCTCGCCCGGGTGGCCGGCACATTCGAAGCCGTCGATCGAGATGATGTCGCAGCCCGCGCGCTCGGCCGACAGCGCGTGGCGGACCGCGGTGCATTTGTGAAGGATCGTGACGCCATGGGGTTTGAGCATTTCCCAGATTTCGCGCACCGCCTGCGTCCCCGCGGTCTCGACGATCTTGACCCCGCCGTCGATGATCGCCTGCGCATAGGCCTTGTAATCGGGGGCATTGATCGTCGGGAAGACGGTCATGTTCACGCCGAACGGCTTGTCGGTCATCGCACGGCAACGCTCGATCTCGGCGCTGAGCGCGACGGGCGTCGGCTGCGTCAGCGCAGTCAATATGCCGAGACCGCCGGCGTTCGACACGGCGCTGGCGAGTTCGGCATAGCCGACGCTCTGCATCCCGCCCTGGACGATCGGATGCTCGATACCCAGCATTTCGGTGATGCGTGTCTTGAAAGCCATATTCGATCCCTCCTTGACGGTGCTGCCGTTACGGCATCTTCATTCCGGTCCTTGAAATAACTTGACGCTTACGTCAACGTCGGGTTGACTGGGAAAATAGTTAGATAGCGAAGGGAATCGACATGACGGCGCACGAAGGCATATCGGATCGGGCGCTCGCCATTGCCGCAAAGGTCGAAACCTTCGTCCGTGAAACGGTCATTCCCTACGAGAAAGACCCGCGCCGCGACCATCATGGCGCGCCGACCGACGAGCTGGTAATGGAGATGCGCGAACACGCCCGCGCCGCGGGTGTGCTGACCCCCCATATCCTCGACGATGGCGACCATTTGAACCAGCGCGAGACCGCGGTCGTGCTGATCAAGAGCGGCCTGTCGCCGCTCGGCCCGCTCGCGTGCAACACGATGGCGCCCGACGAGGGCAATATGTATCTGCTCGGCAAGGAGGGCAGCCCCGAGCTCAAGGAACGTTTCCTGAAGCCGATGGTCGAAGGGCGCGTCCGCTCGGCTTTCTTCATGACCGAACCCGCCGAAGATGGCGGTGCGGGGTCCGACCCGTCGATGATGAAGACGACCTGTCACCCCGACGGCAATCATTGGGTCGTCAATGGCCGCAAGACCTTCATCACCGGGGCGCAGGGCGCGCGTGTCGGCATCGTGATGGCAAAGTCCGAACAGGGCGCGTGCATGTTCCTCGTCGACCTGCCCGACCCCGCGATCCGCATCGACGATGTGCCGAACACGATCGACAGCTCGATGCCGGGCGGGCACGCCACGCTGACGATCGACAATCTGCGCATCCCCGCCGACCAGATGCTCGGCGAGGCGGGCGAAGGCTTCCGCTACGCGCAGGTGCGCCTGTCCCCTGCCCGCCTGTCGCATTGCATGCGCTGGCTCGGCGCGTGTATCCGCGCCCACGAAATCGCGACCGACTATGCGAACCGCCGCGAGGCGTTCGGCAAGCCGCTGATCGATCATGAAGGCGTCGGCTTCATGCTCGCCGAGAACATGATCGACCTGAAACAGGCCGAACTGATGATCGACTGGTGCGCGTCGGTACTCGATACTGGATCGCTCGGTACCGTCGAAAGCTCGATGGCGAAGGTCGCGGTATCCGAAGCGCTGATGCGCATCGCCGACCGCTGCGTCCAGGTGATGGGCGGCACCGGCGTCACCGACAAGACGATCGTCGAACAGGTCTTTCGCGAAATACGTGCCTTCCGCATCTACGACGGCCCCACCGAGGTCCACAAATGGAGCCTCGCAAAGAAAATCCGCCGCGACTGGAAGGCCGAGCGCGCCTGACACGAAAGTCAGT
>NZ_DASWTD010000121.1:0-10036 GCF_036402335.1 Sphingopyxis sp.
GTTTCAGCCAAAAGGCTTTCCGGCTCTTTCTGGTCGCCGGTCGCGAAGATGTGGGTGCGTGCATTGGAGAATTCTGGTCGGGAATGATGCCAGCGGCATTATCGCGAACGATTCTCAATTACAATAATTATTCCCGTCCCAACCGCAGAAAAACGGCCATGGTCCGGACCCGACCATGGCCGTTTTTTCGTGCTGCCCGCTATCGATTAACCTACCGGTTTGCAGCGCAACAGGCGCTCAATAGTCCCAGACGGCGGGAACCGCGCGAAAGGCATCCCCCGCGACTGCCACATGATAGATCGACGGAAACGGCAGGTGCGTCGCGACAAAGGCCTCACGGGTCTCGGCGAACTCGCGCAGGAGATTGACGCGAACGCGGGCCGATTCCTCGGGATCGTGCTCGAAACCATTGTACCAGTCCGGCTGATCGAAACCGACCTGGAAGATCGCGTCGCCGACGAAGGTCAGCCGCTCGCCCGCCGACGCGACGCGGACCATGCAATGCCCGGGGGTATGGCCGCCGGTAAGCTGGGCGGTGACGCCGGGCGCCACCTCGACTTCGGTTTCGAAGGTGCGGATCTGGTATCCATATTGGTCCATGAAGCGCTTTGCGGCGGCGCGAAGCGCGTCCGGGAAACCAGCGGGCATCACGGTCCGCGAGAAGTCGGGCTCCTTCCAGAACTCGACCTCGGCCGCCGCGACATGAACGCGCAGGTCCGGGCGCAGCCGTTCGTGCGTACCTTCGATAATCAATCCGCCGATATGATCCATGTGCATGTGGGTCACCACCACGTCGGTGATCGACGCGAGCGGGATTCCCGCCGCCTCCAGCCGCTGCACCAGTCGCCCGGCCTTTTCCAGCTTGAGATTCGGATCCATGCCGAGACCGGCATCGACGAGAATGACCTGGTCGCCGCTCCGCACGACGAGGATGTTGAGCGGCCATTCGGCCACCTCGTGCGGCAGGAACTGGTCATCCAGCCAGGCATCGAGGACCTCGGGCTCGACATTATGCGCCAGAACATGCGCCGGGATCGGCAGCACGCCGTCGCTGATCACGAGCACGTCGATGTCGCCGACCTGCAGCGCGTAACGCGACGGGACCGGCTCATCGAGGGCCGATGTGCTGGAATGCGCGATAGTGTCCAAAATCATGTTGCTCTCCTTGCGTTGCGTTAGGGAGAACAAGGGATCGCGCCTTTGCCTGGCTGGCGCCATCCTACGCGCCGACAGGTTATACTGCCTGATGGGCAGCCCGACCTGCACCTTGGCACAGGTTCCGCAACTGCAACGCGGGCGCGCGGGGATGCGGGCGCGTGGGAGCGACGCAACGGGTGGCATCACACATTTCGTCATTTGAAGGAAGGTGGCGGAGACGGAGGGATTCGAACCCTCGGTACCGGATTTACCAGTACGACGGTTTAGCAAACCGTTGGTTTCAGCCACTCACCCACGTCTCCGCATGGTCTGCCGCGCTAACGGCAGTCTGGCCTAGGCGGGTCGCTATAGCCATGCACTTCGCGCCCCGCAACGCCAAAGATTGCGCATTTTTGACGTCGTGACGGGCATTTCATCGCCAAATCGATTCGGTCTGGCGTAAATTCGACTCGGGTCATCGCCGGTTCATTGCCCGCACGCGAAAGCGAGTCATGATTAACGCAGATTTCGGCGCCGGAGCGCCACATGATTTTTGGGGGTCCACCATGCGGAAAACAATCACCCGCCTTACCGTCGCCGTGATGGCATCGCTCGGCCTTGCGCTGGCGCCGCTTCCTGCGGCGGCACAGATGCGCGAAGTCGATCCCAACAGCACGACGATCGATTCCGATATCGATAACCCCGCGCCGCCGCCCGCGACGAGCGAGACATACAGCGAGCCGTCGTACGACAGCGATCTCGCTACCGGCGACCAGCAGACGAGCGAAACGCCGCCGGTCGGTAGTTCGGCGACGACGGGTGATGTCTCGGCGACCACCGTCGCCGCGGCGCCCGGTTCAACTTACAAGAAGGACGACCTGATCGGTGCGGCGGAAGGCGTGTTCGGCAAGGGCGCGCAAGGCCTCGCTGGGATGATCGAGGACATATTGAAAAAGCAGGGCGAGCCCAATGCCTATATCGTCGGCCGCGAAGCCGGCGGCGCGCTTGTCCTCGGCGTTCGTTACGGCTCAGGCACCCTCCATCACAAGATCGAGGGCGAATTGCCGGCTTACTGGACCGGCCCGTCGATTGGCTTCGATGCCGGTGCGAACGCTGGCAACACCTTTGTGCTCGTCTACAATCTCTTCGACAGCGAGGATCTCTACAAGCGCTTCCCCGCCGGCGAAGGCGCCGCCTATCTGATTGGCGGTTTCAACGCGAGTTACCTGCGCCGTGGCGATGTAGTGCTGATCCCGATCCGCGTCGGCGTTGGCGCACGGCTGTGCGTAAACGCCGGCTATATGAAGTTCCGAAAGAAGCAGAACTGGGTGCCCTTCTAAGACACGACCCGTTTGCCACGGGGGCGACAGCCCGCGCTTCGGCGCGGGCTTTTTCTTGGCTTCCTCCAACGAACATGACGGCTATCCGGGACGGCTAACCGCCCGTGATCGAGAGCAGAGGATAGCGTTCGGCCCAGCGCTTCGATGACAAACGCTCCTGAAAGATCGTCCGTTTTTCGCCCGCGAACGCAGGGGTCGGGCGCAGCCGCAATGCGAACAGATCGTCGAGTCCGCAAGGCGCACAGATCGCGATACCGTTGCCGTCGAGACGCGCGGCCACGGCGGTTGCCGTCTCGGGCCAGTGCCTCATCGCGCCCGCCACCGATCCATAGGGCGCGTCGCCGTTACGGCGATGCATCCGAGCCTGATTTTTGACCGACCACCGGAACGTCGGCAGCCGCTCTCCGAGATTCCGCTCAATGTCACGATCGACCTGACTGTCGGACATCTCTGGGGCGAACCAGATCACATCGACATCGCCGGCCGGAAAGGTCGATGGGCGACCATGCAGGTGATCCCACACGGCATCCCGAATGAAACCCGCGCCAATCCAGCAATCGGGAAGTTCGAGTGCCGCGACGCCCGCCAACGCTGCCATTCGAGGGGAATCGGAGGCCAGAAGCGTCTCCAGTACTTCGCGCTGGTCCATGCTCATTCGGAGTCAGTCGCCATCGAAAGCGATCAGGGTTTCGCAGACAAGGCCCGCACTCGCGAGGCGTTTCGATCCGCCGAGGTCCGGCAGGTCGATGACGAACAGCGCTGCGGCGACCTCGGCCCCGACACTCCGCATCAATTCCGCCGTGGCGAGGATCGTCCCGCCCGTCGCGAGCAGGTCGTCGACCAGCACGACACGATGCCCCGGCAGCACCGCGCCTTCGTGGAGTTCGAGGCGGTCGACGCCATATTCGAGCTCATAGTCGACGCCGATCGTGACGCCGGGCAGCTTGCCGGCCTTGCGTACAGGAACAAGGCCGAGCCCCATCGCGGTCGCCATCGCGGCCCCGAACAGGAAGCCGCGCGCTTCGACCGCGACGATGAGGTCGGGACGATGCACGGCGGCAAGTACGCTCAGCCGGCGCACGCTTTCGGCAAAGCCCGCCGCGTCGCCGATCAGCGTCGTGATATCGCGAAACTGGATGCCCGGCTTCGGAAAGTCCGGGATGGTACGGACGAGCGACGCAAGGTCGAGGTCCGGCCGATGCGGGAGGGCGATCATGAAGGCCGCCCTCCCCGGCTCATCAATGCTTCTTGTCGGCCCAGATATTCCGGTACGACAGATAGGTCAGCACGGTGAAGATCAGCAGGAAGAAGAAGACTGCATAACCCACCTGGATGCGCTTGATCAGCTTCGGCTCGGCGGTCCAGACGAGGAACGCGGTCACGTCCTTTGCCATCTGGTCGACCGTCGCCTTGGTGCCGTCGGCATAGGTAACCTGATTGGGAGCCAGCGGCGGTGCCATCGCGAGATTGAGGTTCGCGAAATAGGGGTTGTAGTGCAGCCCGGTGCCCGGCTGCAGTTCTGCCGGCAGGTTCTTCGGCGGGTTCTGGAACCCGGTCAGCAGCGAATAGACATAGTCCTTGCCGCCTTCGCGCGCCTTGGTGATCAGCGAAAGATCCGGCGGCAGCGCGTTATTGTTCGCGGCGCGGGCAGCCGTTTCGTTCGCATAGGGCGACGGGAAATAATCCGACGGCAGGCCGTCGCGCGTCGCCGGTTCACCCGTGTCGGGGTTGATCGACGGGACCTGGAAGCCCTTGGCGAAGGTCTTGATCTGGCCATCGGTGTAACCAAAGTCCGCGATGTCGCGGAACGCGACATGGTGCAGGCTGTGGCAGGCCGAGCAGACTTCCTTGTACACCTGCATGCCGCGCTGCAACTGCGCCTTGTCCCAATGCGGCAGGACAATGCCGTCGCTGGCCAGCTTCAGATGGCGAGGGTGCTTGTGGAACGAGTGAGCGACATTCTCTTCATTGCTGAGCGGCGTCGTGAGAATCGCGAGCACCAGCGCGGTAATGAAACCGAGACCGACGAGAAATCCGAGCGGGCGAACCATGGCTGTATCAGCTCCTGTTAAAGTCCGGCGCTCAGGCCGTTGCCGAAGCCGACGAGGTGTCGGTGGCGTGTTTGGCGAGGACCGCTTCGGTGATCGAATTCGGCATCGGAAGCGGGCGTTCGATCCGCGACACGATCGGCAGGATCACCAGGAAGTGCGCGAAATAATAGATCGCACCGATCTGGCTGAGAATCACCCACGGCTGTTCCGCCGGCTGCATGCCGCACCAACCGAGCAGGAGCACGTCGACGACGAGGATCCAGAAGAATATCCGGTACAGCGGACGATAGTTCGACGACTTGATCGGCGAGCTGTCGAGCCACGGCAGGAAGAACAGCAGCGCGATCGAGCCGAACATCGCGATGACACCCCACAGCTTCGCGTCGATCCACAGGAAGTTGAAGGTGAAGGCCTTCAGGATCGCGTAGAAGGGCAGGAAATACCATTCGGGAACGATATGTGCCGGGGTCGAGAGCGAGTTCGCCGGGATATAATTGTCGGCGTGGCCGAGCGCGTTCGGGCTGAAGAAGGTCAGCGCGACGAAGATCAGCAGGAAGACGCCGACGCCGAAACCGTCCTTTGCGGTATAATAGGGGTGGAACGGGACAGTGTCCTGCTCGTCCTTCACCTCGATGCCGGTCGGGTTCGACGAACCCGGGATGTGCAGCGCCCAGATGTGCAGGATGATGACACCCAGGATCACGAACGGCAGCAGATAGTGCAGCGAGAAGAAGCGATTGAGCGTAGCATTGTCGGGGACGAAGCCGCCGAGCAGCCATTCGCGCACCGGCTCGCCAACGAGCGGTATCGCCGAGAAGAAGCCGGTGATCACCTGCGCCCCCCAGAAGCTCATCTGGCCCCACGGCAGCACATAGCCCATGAAGGCGGTCGCCATCATCAGCAGGAAGATCACGACGCCGAGCAGCCACACCATTTCGCGCGGCGCCTTGTACGAACCGTAATAAAGGCCGCGGAAAATGTGCAGATAAACGACGATGAAGAACATGCTCGCGCCGTTCATATGCGCGTAGCGGATGAACCAGCCGGCGTTCACGTCGCGCATGATGTGCTCGACCGAATTGAACGCGACGCCCGCATTGGCGGCATAATGCATCGCCAGCACGATACCGGTGATGATCTGGATCATCAGCGCGGCGCCGGCGAGGACGCCGAAGTTCCAGAAATAATTGAGGTTGCGCGGCACCGGATAACCGGGACCGGTGGCATTATAGACGAGGCGC
Organism: Sphingopyxis sp.; assembly: GCF_036402335.1. Taxonomy (GTDB): domain Bacteria; phylum Pseudomonadota; class Alphaproteobacteria; order Sphingomonadales; family Sphingomonadaceae; genus Sphingopyxis. The sequence continues at coordinate 5,770 of NZ_DASWTD010000121.1, forward strand.
GGAATCGGCAGCTTCTCGTCCATCCACTTCATCAGCGGATGCGTCGGCTCATAGGGTTTGGCCCAGGGAAAGCTCATCTTATCTCGCTCCTCAGCCGATCGTCACGACGGTGTCGCTGGTGAATTCATAGGGCGGCACAACCAGATTCTTGGGTGCCGGGCCCTTACGGATGCGCGCCGCGGTGTCATAGTGCGAACCGTGGCACGGGCAGAAATAACCGCCGAAATCGCCCTTGTTCTCGCCTTCGGCAGCACCGAGCGGCACGCAGCCGAGGTGAGTGCAGACGCCGAGCGTGATCAGCCAGTTTTCCTTGCCGGGCTTGGTACGCTGGTCGATCGTTTCGGGATCGCGGAGGTCGCCCAGCGGAACGGCCTTGGCTTCGGCGATTTCCTTGGCGACAAGGTTGCGCACGAACACCGGCTGCTTGCGCCAGCTGGTCTTGATCGCCTGGCCGGGCTGGATCGCCGAAATGTCGATTTCGGTCGTCGACAGCGCGAGCACGTCGGCCGACGGGTTCATCTGGTTGAGCAGCGGCAACACCACCGCAACCGCCCCGACACCAGCGAAACTCACTGCCGCGATATTGATGAAATCCCGGCGCCGCACGCCATCTTCGATGCCGGCGTTGAGTTCAGATTCACTGGCCATTCGACTGCCCTTGCATGGGTGAACTAACAAATCTCCCGGAAAGGCAGGCCGCCCCGATTGCGCGCGCACAAAATGGCGCGCCCCGGCGGCCCCTCCGGGAATTGCGGGCCTGATAGCCGCACATCCGGGGCTTGCCAACAGTCAATTTCCGCTTCTTTGACTGTACCAAGATGCCGCGGCGAAGCCCCTCGATTCCGGAGGCCGCCCCGGCTATGGCTGCCCCATGGAAATCGCCCTGTTTCAGCCGGATATCGCGGGCAATGTCGGCACCACGCTACGCACCGCTGCCTGTTTCGGCGCGCCCGCACATATTATCGAGCCGTGCGGTTTTCCTTTCTCCGACGGGGGGCTGAAACGCGCCGGAATGGATTATGCCGTGCGCGCCAATGTGCGGCGGCATGCCGACTGGCCGGCCTTCCGCGACTGGAGCATCGGCGCAGGCCGCCGGATCGTGCTGCTGACCACGGCAGGCGCGACTCCCCTTCCCGCCTTTTCGTTCGAACCCGGCGATATACTGTTGCTCGGTGCCGAATCTTCGGGAGTCCCGCCCCACGTCCACGACGCGGCGGCGGCGCGGGTCGCGATTCCGATGCAGGCGGGCTTTCGCTCCTTGAATGTCGCGGTCGCGGCTGGCATCGCGCTCGCCGAGGCTCTCAGGCAAACGAAAGGCTTTCCGGCATGATCTCGCTCGACCCGCAACAACAGACGGCGCGTACCTGGTTCGAATCGCTTCGGACACGCATCTGCGCCGAATTCGAGGCGATCGAGGCCGAGGCGGGCAGCGACGCGCACTTTGAATATACGCCGTGGGATCGCGAGGCCGAAGGGCTGGAGCCGGGCGAAGGCGGCGGCGGCGTGCGCGGAGTGATGACGGGCAAGGTGTTCGAAAAGGTCGGGGTCAACGTCTCGACCGTCGCGGGCGAGTTTGCACCCGACTTCGCCGGGTCGATCCACGGTGCGGGCGAGGATCCGAGCTTCTTTGCCACGGGAATCAGCCTCGTCGCGCATATGGCGAACCCGCATGTCCCCGCGGTGCACATGAACACGCGTTTCCTCGCGACGACAAAGCGCTGGTTCGGCGGCGGCGCCGACCTCAACCCGCCGATTCCCTATGCCGAGGATACCGACGCTTTCCATGCACGGCTGCGTGCCGCCTGCGCGCCCTTTGGCCCCGATGTTTACGAGCGCTATGCCAAATGGGCCGAGGATTATTTCTATATCCCGCACCGCGGTGTCCATCGCGGCGTCGGCGGCATCTTCTACGATCATCTCGAATGCGGCGACGATGCGGAGTTCGACCGCAACTTCCAGTTGACGCAAGCAGTGGGCGAGGCCTTCCTCGACGTCTTTCCGCAGATCGTGCGACGCCGGATGGGCCTCCCTTTCACCGAGGCGGAGCGCGACGCACAACTGATCTGGCGCGGCCGTTATGCCGAATTCAACCTCGTCTATGATCGCGGCACGCTTTTCGGCCTCAAGACGGGCGGCAACATCGACGCGATCCTGATGAGCCTGCCGCCGCTCGCCAAATGGAACTGACATAAGAAGGGCGCACCACGTCGGACGCGCCCCATCCATTCCCTTGTTCGCGTTAGCTCAGGTAAAGACCTGGCTTACATCGGTATGCCCCAGCGAGCGATAGATGCCGCCCGGGATCGCGACCGTGAAATAGGCCATCGGAATGCTGATCAATATGGTCATCAAGATTACCGTCCCGAATCCGGGAACACCCCCGCCCATCACGAGCGACTGCATGCTCGAACCGACGATCAGACCGAGGATGATGGCGAGCACCAGAAGCACCGCGCCGATCAGCAGAAAATAGCCGACGATCCGCCACTGGCCTTCCGATGTCATCGCCCAGCTGCGCTTCATTGCCTCGAACGGCAGGATTTCCTGACGATCCGCCATCGACGGAGCGGTGCAGCACAGGCGCGCCGCAAGCCAGAGCATGAGAAAGCCGATCAGGACCACGATCATGAGGCCGATGCCCCCGCCGGCTGCGCCGCCGCCCATCATCGGCGCCATGCCGCTGAGAGCATAGGAGCCGAATACCGCCATCAGCAGGAAAACGATCATCAGAAAGCCGAACAGCGCGGGGTACATGACGACGAAATAAAGCAGTACGATCAAAACGAACGGGAACGCAAGCCATGGCGAAATAGCATAGCCCAGCACGCCCGCGACGATCAGCGTCACGATCAGCATCCCGACAAGCGCGAGCGCGGCAAGCACACCGAAACGAAGCCCGCCGGCCAGGTCATCGCCGCCGGTCCCGAGACCAAGCCGCCACGAGGTAAAATAGCTCCCGAACTGGAGAACATAGGACAATAGCGAGACCGCGAGCAGGCCAAGCCCCATGCCAGCCATCATCGAAGGGTCTCTCATCATCGCCGGATTGAGCGCGTTCGACATCGGATTGCCGACGATGATCCACTGTAGCGCCAAGGGTATCAGGATGCCGATGCCGATCAACGCTATCGCATGATTGGCGGCGTTGCCGCTAAAAAAGCCGGTCGCATTGGACCATGCCTGACCGATATTGAACCGATTCATTGCTCTTCTCCCCCTGAATTGAGACTCCCGAAATGCGACCCAGGATTATGCAAATACGCTCCCGTCGGCGCGAACGGTCAATTGGCGGTAGATCGACGCGATGACTGCCGTGTTGAGCAACCCGAAGCCCGCCGAGACCGCCGAATTGATCGCGCTGGCGATCACATGGCCGGCCGATCCCTGCGTCCCGAACAGGCTGGTGACACCGCCGACGATCGCCGAAACGACGAACAGCACGATCATGAACAGGATGACGAAGAAGGCGATGCGCCAGCCATTACCCTCGGTCATCTGCCAGCTGCCCTGCAGCGCGGCGACCGGATTCTTGAGTTCGCGGTCGGCGAGCAGCGGATAGACGGCAGCAAATCGACCGATGAGGTAAATTGCCGGTATGATCAGCAGCAGAAAGGCGATGCCGAAGAGGAACGACTGGATCACGAAGATGGCGACCAGCGTCGGAATCATCACGAACGCAAAGGTCAACGCTTCACCGACACTCGTTCCCGCCCGCGCAAGCCATAGCCGCAGGATCGCAACCGAGCCGAGCGTCGATGCAACCGCGATTCCCAAAAGCCAGGGAACCTGCTGCCGCAGATCGGCCATCATCAGCCCGGCAAGTTGGTCGGGCGTCGCATTGGCGGGCGGTGCAAGCGGCGCAGGGCCCAACAGCGCCAGCGCCATGCCCGGCAGGAAAAAGAAGATGCCCGCAAGGATGCCGGTCAACGGAAGATGGGCTTTCACGAGCGTCGTCGCATCGTCCCACGCCGCGCCCATGTCGAATTTTGCCATTGATACCCCACCATTTTCTGTTTCCGGACCAGAATGAAACTGACGATCTTCGGCGCCGATGTCCAGTCCCGTCGCCAATCGATCGCCTGCCCCTTGCGCGGCACGCCGCGCCGCGCCAGATAGCCCGCACGATGAGCCTTCTTCCTGCGCCCGAATGGACGGTCACGTCCGGCCTGACCGATTATGCCGCCGCGCTCGCCGACATGGAGGCGCGCGCCGCCGCGATAACCGCGGAGGATGCGGGCGAACGCATCTGGCTGCTCGAGCATCCGCC
>NZ_DASWTD010000122.1:0-6276 GCF_036402335.1 Sphingopyxis sp.
GAAACTCATCCCAATCGACCAGGATTTCGTCCAATGCTCTGTCCCTTGGTGTTCAAATTCGGCCGTGGTCCCAGCCGATCCATGCCCAAGTTCGGTAAAAAAGACGTTACGGCGGGAATGCGCCGAGACAAAAGTCGCCCCTTTTTGGGTCAGCGGCGGACGCGCCAGCGCCCTTCGCCATCGGCCGCGGTGTCACCCTCGACCTGCCAGCCATGTTCGTCCGCGAGCACCGCCACTTCGCGTCCCGCCTGCGGATCGTCGGCGATCAGCAGGACGTCGGCGGCTTCGCGCATCGCGCGCGCCAGCCGCAGCGCGGGCCAGGGGCAACGCATCCCGCGTGCATCGACGACCAGCGTCGATGCGCTATTCGTCATAGGGATTGCGCGAATTGCGGAAATTCAGCCGCACGGGGACGCCCTGGAACCCCAATTCCTTGCGCATGCCATTGACCAGATAACGCTCATAGCTTCCCGGCAAGCTGTCGGTGCGCGTCCCGAAGACGACGAAGGTCGGGGGCCGCGTGCGCGCCTGCGTGATATAGCGCAGCTTGATGCGTTTGCCGCCGGGCGCCGGCGGCGGATTGCTCTCGACCGCGCCTTCGAACCAGCGGTTGAGCCGCGCGGTCGAAACGCGGTTGGTCCAGATCGCGCGCTGTTCGAAGGCGACGCGAACCAGCGTATCGATGCCCTTGCCCGTCGCGCCCGAAATACTGAGCACGGGCACGCCCTTGACCTGTGACAGGCCGTCGTCGAGCGCACCGCGAACGCCGTTGAACAGCGACGATGGATCCTCGGCAATGTCCCATTTGTTGAGCGCGACGATGAGCGCGCGGCCTTCCTGCAAAACCCGGTCGGCGATGCGCAGATCCTGCGCCTCCAGCCCCTTGGTCGCGTCGAGCAACAGCACGACGACTTCGGCGAAATCGACCGCATGCAGCGCATCGGCGACCGACAGCTTTTCGAGCTTGTCGACCACCTTCGCGCGTTTGCGCATCCCGGCCGTGTCGAACAGCTGGATCTCGTGAATCTCGCCGCCGTCTTCCCATTGCCAGTCGACGCGGATCGAATCGCGCGTGATCCCCGCTTCGGGTCCGGTGATCAGGCGATCCTCGCCGATCATGCGGTTGATCAGCGTCGACTTGCCCGCATTCGGCCGGCCGACGATCGCAAGCTTCATCGGGCCGAGCGGCGCGTCCTCGTCGCCTTCAAACGGCGGCGGCGAAGCCTCGGCTTCGGCCGCGTCATACGTCTCGATGATCGGGCGCAGCGCGTCGAACAGGTCGACGACGCCCTCGCCATGCTCGGCGCTCAGCGCGATCGGATTGTCGAAGCCGAGCGAATAGCTTTCCATCAGGCCGTCTTCGCCCTGTTTTCCTTCGGCCTTGTTGACGAGGAGGATGATCGGCGTGTCCTCGCTGCGCAGCCAGCGCGCGATTTCCTCGTCGAGCGGGGTCACTCCGGCGCGGCCGTCGATCATGAACAGTGCGGCGTCGGCTTCGCGCACCGCCTTTTCGGTCTGCACGCGCATCCGGCCAGGCAGCGTCGCCGCGTCATAATCTTCGAAACCCGCGGTATCGACGATAGTGAATTTCAGGCCGAGCAATTCGCCGTCGCCCTCGCGCCGGTCGCGCGTGACGCCCGGCTGGTCATCGACCAGCGCCAGGCGCTTGCCGACCAGCCGGTTGAACAGCGTCGATTTGCCCACATTGGGCCTGCCCACAATGGCGATCGTCGCAAATCGCGACATGAAATCTAATCCCTGTATTGATCCGGGCCGCCCCGGCCCGGACGCTTGTCAGCGCCAGGCCGTGATGCGCCCGTCGTCTGCCAAGATATACAAAATATTGTTCGCAACCACCGGCGACTGCGACAGGGGCGTCTTGAACTCGGTCGACCCCAGCAGCGAACCGTCGGTCGGCGAGAATTCCTGCAGCATCCCTTCGCTGTTCACCGCGATCAGGCGGCCGCCCGCGAGAATCGGTCCGGTCCAGCGGATCGGATCCTTCTTCTTCTTTTCGGTTTCGACACGGAAGCGCGCGAGCTGCTGGAGCCAGCGGACCTTCCCGGTGCCCCGCGCGACGCACAAGAGCTTGCCGTCGTCGGTCATCGCATAGACCCATTCGCCGACGACATAGGGTGTCGAGATACCGGCGATCGAGATTTCCCAGCTGCGCTGACCGGTGAGCAGTTCGTAGCTCGCCATGCGGCCACCCTGACCCAGCGCAAAGACGCGGCCGCGATCGACGACCGGATCGGCATCGACGTCGGTAAGCGTCGAAACCGACAGCGCCATTGAGGTGCGCGCCAGCGCATCTTCCCACAGGTCACGGCCGTTTTCGTATCGATAGGCCTGCACCTCGCCCGACGAGAAGCCGGCGACGATCGTCCCCTGCCCTGCCGCTGGTGAAGCCGCACCGAAGACGCTGCCCGGTTCCAGCGAGGCCGTCGCCTGCCACAGCACCGCGCCATTGGTCGCGTTGAGTGCAAAAATCTGGTTGTCCTGGCTGACCACATAGACGCCGCCAAAGGCGATCGTCGGCGCGCCGCGCAGCGGTCCCGCGGGCTTCACCTTCCAGATTACCGAACCGTCGGCGACGTTCAGCGCCGCGACGTCGCCCGCGCCGCTCGTCGCATAGACGACGGTTCCGTCGACCCCGGCACCGCCGCCGAACAGCGAATCCTTGAAATCTTTCGCGGTACTGCCGATCGCCGTCCGCCATAGCTGCGCCCCGGTATCGGCGGCAAAGGCGGTGACCACTGCGTCGGTGCCAACCGCAAACAGGCGGTTGTCGGCGATGACCGGCGAAGCGGCGAGGCGCTGCTTGTTGTTGCTGCCGGCGATACTGGCCTGCCACAACTGGCTACGCGTCGCACCGAGCGCCGGATGGCCCATCGATTTCGACGCGTTGCCGCCCGATTGCGACCAGGCCGTGTTGACCGCCGGTTCGGGCAGGACGACAGCAATGCTGGCCGTAACCGGATCGACCTTGATGCTGTTGTCGTTCGACAGGATCGACACGCGGTCACCGACGGTCGGCGTCTTCGGCCCGCCGTTGCCCTTGAACACGCCGCAGCCCGCGAGCGGCAGCGCCACCAGCACCGCGGCCATTGCAAAGTACGCTTTCCGCATATTATTCGGTTTCCTCAACTTTTGCGGCAGCCGCTGCCTTCGGCGCGGCATCGCCTTTCTGGTCCCCGGCGCCTTGCGTCGCCGCATTTTTTTCGGCTGCGGCGCTGTCCGCCGCGCGGTCGGCCACGGCGTCAACGCCGAGCATGCCTGCCATCTGGACCGCGCGCGATTCGAGCGACTTGGCAACCTTCGGCGTTTTGGCAATGCGGGCATAGAGCGCACCGGCCTTGTCATATTGGCCGAGCTGGTAATGCGCGCTAGCCGACAGTTCGGCCGCGCTGGGGAACCAGCTCGACGCCGGATCCTTGGCATCGACTATCGGCTTCATGCGCGCGATCACGACATCAGGCTTCAGCGTGTCATATTCGAACGCGGTCTGGCGGATAAGCGCAAGGTCACGCAGCGCCGGGTCGAGCTTGGTGTCGGCAGCAACCTTCGCCATCAACGCGGCGGCGGCTTTCAAGTCGCCGGTCTGCGCCTTGATGTTTGCCTGCTGCATCTCGGCAACCGCGCGATAGGCGGGATCGCCTTCGACGGCGAGCTTCTGAAGCTCAGTTGCGGCCGCACGAGGCTGGTTGGTCCCCAGCTTTTCGAACGCCGCGATCAATTCCTCAGCCTGTTCGCCGCGCGCGACCTCCCGCTGGTGGCTCCAGAAAAGATAGCCGCCGAACGCGAGCAGGGCGGCGAGGACGCCGCCGATGATCCAGCGGCCATAACGCTGCATGATCGTATCGAGCCGGTCCTTGCGGACCGCTTCGTCGACTTCCTGCAACAGCGCGGCATCATTCGTCGGGCTCAGGGCCAATCAAACCTCCATAAACTCAATATTGGCGCCCAGCCTTCAGCAAAGCACCGGCCGCTTCCTTAGCGACGGCGCCGAAAAAGGCCAAGCGATTCACTTGGCCCCGATCCTGCCGCCGCCGGGACTTCAACCAGCGTAGGTCTGATCCTCTGTCGGGAATGAACGGGACCTGACTTCGTCCGCATAATCCTTGACCGCGCTGTTGATAACGCCCGCCATATCCTGATAGCGCTTCACGAACTTGGGGACGCGGTCGAACATGCCGAGCATGTCGTCGGTAACCAGCACCTGACCGTCGCACTGCGCCGATGCGCCGATACCGATCGTCGGGCAATCAACCCTGTTCGTGATCTCGATCGCGATCGATTCGAGGACACCTTCGATGACGATCGAAAAAGCGCCCGCCTGCGCGACGGCGACCGCATCCTCGACGATCGAGCGCGCTTCCTCCTCGCTCTTGCCGCGCACCCCATAACCGCCAAGAATATTGACCGCCTGCGGCGTCAGCCCGACGTGGCCCATCACCGGAATGCCGCGCTGGGTCAGGAACTCGATCGTCGGCGCGAGCACCTTGCCCCCCTCGACCTTCACCGCCGCGGCTCCGGTTTCCTTGAGCAGCCGCGCGGCGTTGTCGAACGCCTGCTGCGGACTCCCCTCATAACTACCGAACGGCATGTCGACGATTACCGCGGCGTGATAGCTGCCGCGTACCACGGCGGCGCCGTGCAGCGCCATCATCTCCATCGTGACGCCAACGGTGTGCGGCAAGCCGTAGATCACCTGCGCCAGCGAATCGCCGACTAGCAGCATGTCGCAATGCGGGTCGAGCAGCTGCGCCATGCGGACGGTATAGGCGGTGAGCATCACCAGCGGTTCGCCGCCCTTGCGCTGGCGAATCCGCGGCACGGTGAGGCGTTTCATCGGCTGCGGCGTCGGATTCGCGCGGCTGGTCGAAGTGTCGAAGGTGAGCGTTTTCGGGAGCGTGGACATGGCGCGGGGGTCTAGCCCTTCGAGACCCCAAGCGAAAGGTCCAACAGGCGCAATGTCAATTAATCTTGACTCAATGTTATATATTTTTAACATTAGGTCATGCAGAACGAACATTCGGAGATTCGCCAATGACCTTTCGCGAAAAAATCGACTGGCTGACGATTGCGGTGATCGCGCTCGCCTTCGGCTGGTATGCTGCGGTTTACCCCTGGGGCTTGCGGGGCGTGCCGGCGCTCGCAGCGCAGGGCGGACTGCTTCTTGTCGTTGCCGTCGCGATGACGATGGCACTGACCGTCGCGGCCGTCGCTCTGGCGATCTACCGTCCGCGCGATGCCAATGCGCCCGCCGACGAACGCGACCGCGACATCACCCGCCGGGCATCGACGCGCGCTTATTATGTGCTGATCGTCGGGGCGGCCTGCAGCTTCGCCCTCGCCTATTGGACGGCGGATCTGGCGGTCGTGCTCAACGGCCTGCTCGCCGCGATCGTCGCGGCCGAACTGGTCCGCCTCGTGACGCAAGTCGCGGCCTACCGGCTGGGGGAATGACAATGACCTATACCGAAAAGAAAAGCTGGCTGATGCTGGTCGCGATGCTGCTCGCTTACGGCCTCTATTTCGGGCTCATCCTCGCGGGCCATCCGGCGGGATACGACAAGTTTGCGATGCTGTGGCTGTTCGGGACCATCGCCGCGACGCAAGCGGTGGTGGTGATCGCCGGCCATGTCTGGCTCGCGATCGGCGCCCGCAAACTGCCGCCGTCGCGCGTCGACGAGCGCGACCGCGCGATCGCTGCACGCGGCGCGAAGATATCCTACTACATCCTGCTGACCGGCACGATCCTCGTCGGGGTCGTCATGCCCTTCACCGAACCGCCGATGAAGATCGTCAACACCGCGCTGTTCGCGATCGTCATCGCCGAGCTGATCGGCCTGCTGGTCATCGTGACGAGCTATCGGAGGGGCTGGCATGGCTAAGCCGCCCTTCACCAACGATATCCGCACGCTGCGCTTCATGGCCGGCGAGATGACGCAGGGTGACCTCGGTGATCGCGTCGGCGTTACAAGGCAGACCATCGCGGCAATCGAACAGGGGAAATACTCACCCTCGCTCGAGGTCGCGTTCCGCATCGCCCGCATCTTCGACAAGCCGCTCGAAGCTGTGTTCCAGTGGAATGACGCCAGCGATTGAGACAGCGTGGCCGCGCGGGTCCGGCCCTCGCCCCTCCCCGGTGGCGTCGGGCCGGACTTCAGGCTGCGCTTAGTGCCGCCAGATGTTCGGGACTCAATTCAAGCGTCATGCTGCCAAGCAGTTCGTTGAGCTGTTCGACATTTGTTGCGCTGGCGATCGGCGCGG
>NZ_DASWTD010000123.1:0-12597 GCF_036402335.1 Sphingopyxis sp.
CCACCGGCGCCGATGCCGCCGAACGCCGCGATCACTATCGCATCTATGCCACGAGTGTTCGCAATCTCGGGACCCCGGTGTTTCCGAAAAAACTGTTCGATGCGGTGCTCGATGCGTTTGGCGAAGATGCCGACATCCTGACGGTGCGCGAAGACGGGCGTCCGGTGGCGAGCGTGCTCAGCCTCTACTGGCGCGGGACGGTCATGCCCTATTGGGGCGGCGGGACAAGCGATGCGCGACGGCTGCGCGCCAACGAACTCATGTATTTCTCACTGATGCGCCACGCCTATGCACGCGGCTGCACACGCTTCGATTTTGGTCGATCGAAGGTCGGGACAGGCCCCTTCGCCTACAAGAAAAACTGGGGTTTCGAGCCGCAGCCGCTCGTCTACGCCCGCTGGCTCGCGACCGGTGAAACCGCGCGCGACACCAATCCGAACAGCGCCAGATACCGGCTGCAGGTCGACCTCTGGAAAAAGATGCCGCTGTGGGCGGCAAACCGGATCGGCCCGCTGATCGCGCGCGGGCTCGGCTAATGCCCGAAATCCTGTTTCTCGTTCACCGCGCGCCTTGGCCCCCCGACCGCGGCGACCGGATCCGCAGCTGGCATATGTTCGAGGCGCTGGCAAAGCTTGCGCCGGTGCATGTCGCGGCGCTCGCCGACAATGAAGCCGATGCCGCACTGGCCCGCGCCAAGATGGCACCCCTTTGCAAGAGCTTGTCGGTCGAGGTGCGCGGCGTGTCGCGCCCGTTGGCGTTGATGCAGGCGGTTGCGCGGGGCGAGCCCGTGTCGAACCGCCTGTTCCGTAATGCGGCGCTGGCGCACCATGTCGAAGCCCTCGTCGGACGCGGCGGTGTCACCCACATCGTCGCCTTTTCGGGCCAGATGGCACAATATGTCCCCGCCGATTTCGGCGGCCCGGTGCTGATGGATTTCGTCGACGTCGATTCCGCCAAATTCGCCACTTACGCCGAACAGGACAGGCGCCAGCCGCTGAATTGGGTGCACAAACGCGAAGCGCGCGTGCTGGGCGCCTATGAGGCCGAAATCGCGCGCCGCGTCGATGCCAGCCTGTTTGTCAGCGAAGCCGAGGCGGCACTGTTCCGCAGCCATAGCGGGCTGGGCGCCGACCACGTGCGCGCGGTCGAAAACGGCATCGACACCGACCGCTTCGATCCAGCGATTTCGTTCGACGTCGTTGGCGCAGGCGAGGGGCCGCTCGCGGTCTTTACCGGCCAGATGGATTATCGCCCCAATATCGACGCGGTGCGCTGGTTCGCGGCCGATATATTGCCGCTGATCCGCGTGCGCCATCCGCAGGCGCGGTTCGCGATCGTCGGCCGCGCGCCGACCGACGAGGTGCGTGCGCTCGAAAAACTGCCGGGTGTGACGGTGACCGGCGAAGTGCCCGACGTGCGGCCATGGCTCGCCGCCGCCGACGCGGTCGTCGCGCCGTTGCTGCTCGCGCGCGGCGTCCAGAACAAGCTGCTCGAGGCGATGGCGATGGCGCGGCCGGTGGTCGCGAGCGTGGCCGCCGCGACGGGGGTCGACGCGGCGCCGGGCGAGCATCTGCTCGTCGCCGACGGCTCGGGCGGACTGGCGGACGCGGTGTGCACGCTCTTCGACGATCGCGCCGGCGCCGCAGCGATGGGGCAGGCGGCGCGTACGCGCATGATCGAACGCTATGGCTGGGAGGCCCGCCTCTCGCCGCTTGGCGCGCTGCTGGGATTGCCCGTGTGACGCCGTGGCGCCGCCATCTGGGAGCACTCGCGCTGCTCGCGGCGACGATCCTCGCGATCTTCTGGCGCGATGCCGCCGACATGGCCGGCATCTGGTGGCACAGTTCGACTTTCACCCATTGCCTGCTGATGGTGCCGATGATCGGCTGGCTGGTGTCGCAGCGCGCCGCGCTGCTGCGCCCGCTGACGCCGGCCTTCTGGTGGCCCGCGCTGCTCTGGATGGCGGGCGCGGGGCTGGTATGGCTCGTCGGCGAGGCGGCGGGGGTCGGGCTGTTCCGGCAGCTCGGGCTGGTCCTGATGCTGCAGGGCGGGGTCGGTGCGACGCTTGGTGAAAAACTGGTGCGCGGACTGCTGTTCCCGCTCGGCTACGCGCTGCTGCTTGTGCCGTTCGGCGAGGAACTGGTGCCGCTGCTCCAGACCTTTACCGCGCATATCAGCGTCGTCCTGCTTCACATGTCGGGTATCGCCACCGAAATGCAGGGCGTGTTCGTCACGACCAAAGCCGGCTTCTTCGAGGTCGCCGAGGAATGTTCGGGGGTCAATTTCCTCATCGCGATGCTCGCTTACTCGGTGTTCGCGGCGCATCTCTGCTTCAAAAGCTGGACGCGGCGGATCGTCTTCGTCGCCGCCGCGCTCGTCACGACGATCGTCGCCAATGCCCTGCGCGCCTATGGGACGATGGTCGCCGCCGACATCTGGGGGATCGAGGCGGCGGGCGGCATCGATCATATCTTCTACGGCTGGATTTTCTTCGGTCTCGTTATCCTGATCGTCATGCTCGTCGCGCTGCGCTGGTTCGACCGCCCGGCGAACGATGTCGCGGTTGATGTCTCCGAGCTGGGCGGCACGCCGCGCTTTGCGGGGGCGGCCAGGGCGGTGCTTCCCGCTGCGCTCGCGGTCCCGCTGTTCTTCGCCGGCTGGGGCCTCCTCGTCGGCGGCCGCAGCGCACCGCTGCCCCCGACGATGACGGTCGAAACCCCGCCGGGCTGGCGCGATGCGCGCGTGGACGCCGCCGCATGGGCGCCGCGCTTTGACGGCGCCGACCAGCGCCTGCTGCGCCAGTTCGCCAATGACGGGGGGCAGGTCGTGACGGTCGCGATCGGCGGCTACGAACGGCAGGCCGAAGGGCGCGAGGTCGTCGCTTTCGGGCAGGGCGCAATCGATCACGATAGCAAATGGGCGTGGAGCGCGGCGCTGCCGGCGGTCGAAGACGCAAAGACCGAGCGACTGCTGCACCCCGGTCCGGTGCTGCGCGACGCTGCGACCTGGTATGTCGTCGGAGGCACCGTGACGGGCAATCCGCGGCGTGCGAAACTGGCGGGCCTGCAGGCGCGGCTGCTCGGCGGCGACCCGCGCGCGCTGTCGCTGATCGTGTCGAGCGAAGAGCGGCATGGCGGCCGCAATGCGATAGAGGATTTCGTTTCCGCGTCGGGCGGAGTCAAAGCGATGGCTGACCGCGCGCTGAAAAGCCGCTAGACGGTCAACATATGTGCGGCATCGCGGGCATTTATCACGTTGAAACGGCAAAGCCCGTCGACCCCGCGCGCCTGCGGGCGATGCTGCATCCGATGGCGCATCGCGGGCCCGACGGATCGGGCGAATGGACCGCGCCCGGCGTCGGGCTCGGCCATCTCCGCCTCTCGATCATCGATATCGAAGGCAGCCCGCAGCCGATGGCGAGCGACGACGAGATCGTCACGCTCACCTATAATGGCGAAATCTATAATTTCCGCGAGCTTCGCGCCGAGCTCGAAGATCGTGGTCACCGCTTTCGCACCAGCGGCGATACCGAGGTCATCATCGCGGCATGGCGCCAATGGGGCCCCGATTGCCTGTCCAGGCTCAACGGCATGTTCGCCTTTGCGATCCACGATCACCGGCGCGGCTGCCTGTTCCTCGCGCGCGACCGGCTCGGGGTAAAGCCGCTCCATTTCGTTCGCCTGTCCGACGGGTCGGTCGCCTTCGCCTCCGAACTGAAGGGGCTGCTGCGCAACCCGCTGCTCCGGCAGGAAGCCAATCTCACCGCGATCGAGGATTTCCTCGCCTTCGGATATGTTCCCGACGACAATTGCATCGTCGCGGGCGTCGAGAAGCTGCCCGCGGGCCATTATCTGATGCTCGAACGCGGCAAGCCGGTGCCCGCGCCGACGCGCTGGTGGGCGCCCGACTTTTCGAAACGGATCCGGGCTTCCGAGGGCGAGGCGGCCGAGCATCTCGTCCACCTGATGCGCGCCGCGGTGACCGACCGCATGGTGTCCGACGTGCCGCTCGGCGCTTTCCTCTCGGGCGGGGTCGACAGCAGTGCGGTCGTCGCGCTGATGGCCGAGGCGAGCCCGAAGGCGGTCAAGACCTGTACGATCGGCTTCGACCAGGCGGCGCTCGACGAAACCGCCTATGCGCAGCAGATCGCCGAACGTTTCGCGACCGACCACCGCACGCGCACCGTGTCGTCGGGTGACTTTGCGCTCGTGGACCGCATCGCCGACCAGTTCGACGAGCCCTTTGCCGACGCCAGCGCGCTGCCGACCTGGCGCGTCTGCGAACTTGCACGCGAGGAGGTGACGGTCGCGCTGTCGGGTGATGGCGCCGACGAGGCGTTCGCAGGCTACCGCCGCCTTGTTTTCCAGCATCAGGAAGAGCGGCTGCGCGGGCTGATCCCCGGCGTCCTGCGTCGCGGCCTGCTCGGCCCGTTGTCGCGCGTCTGGCCGCAGATGGACTGGGCGCCGCGTCCGCTGCGCGCGCGCGCAACGCTCGCCAGCCTGTCGAAGAGCGGTGCCGAGGGCTATGCCGAGGCGGTCGGCGTCACCGGGCTCCAACAGCGGTCGCGCCTGTTCAACGACACTGCGCACCGCGCACTCGGCGATCATGTCGCCGAGACGCGCTACTGGAAAGCAATGAGCGAAGCGCCCGCGCGCGAACCGCTCGACCGCGCGCAATATGCCGACCTGATGATCTGGTTGCCCGGCGACATCCTGACCAAGACCGACCGGATGAGCATGGCGGTCAGCCTTGAGGCCCGCGAGCCGCTGCTCGACTATCGCCTGATCGAATTCGCCGCGAGCCTGCCCGCGTCGATGCGGGTAAAGGGCAGCACCGGCAAGGCGATCATGAAGCAGGCGATGGAACGTTACCTGCCGCACGATATCCTTTACCGCCCGAAAATGGGGTTCGTGACCCCGGTATCGCACTGGTTTCGCGGGCCTCTGGTGGAGCAGGCGAAGGCACTCGCGACTTCGTCGACGCTCGCGCGCTCGGGCTGGTTCGACATGGCCGAGATCGAACGCATCGTCGCTGCGCACCAGTCGGGCCGCCGCGACCATGGCCGGCTGATCTGGCAATTCTTCATGCTCGAAAAATCGCTGGCGAAGCTGTTCGGGATTTGAGGTGGCGCCGAGCGACCGTCCACTTGCTCAAGGACGGCATCCCAATTTCAAAGTTCAGGAAAGTTCAGCCCTGTGCGCCCCGCGGTCTGGGCCTCGCGACGTGCCGGACGCGCCCGTACGCTGCGCTGTGATCGCACCCGCAAGCCGGGCCGCGACCACTTTTCCGTTCACCGAATGAAATAGCCGGGTGAAGGCTGGCATAGCCCGATAATGTAGGAAAGGCTTATTTGAAGGCGCGCCGGCTTTGGGGGGTGAGCTGTCCCTTTCGTGCACCCCGGCGAAAGCCGGGGCCCAGAATTCTAACGCGAACTAGCGTGTTACCGCATGGGGCCCCGGCTTTTGCCGGGGTGCACATCCCTATCGGCAGCTTCCGGTCGGAACCTTGCCGCTTCAATCCGACAATGGCGGAAAAGGACTATCGGAATCGCCACGCGTTTTTAACGCTTGGCTGCTAGGCTCGCTCCCGATGACGGTCCATCCCGCCTTTTCGGTCGACAGCGCCGCAATACCGGTCGACGGCGCGCCGCTGACGGTGCGCATCGTCGACCCGCTGTCGCTGTCGGGCGATCTGGCGGCGGCGTGGGACCGGCTGGCCGACGAGGCAAGCGAGCCCAATCCTTTTGCCGAACGCTGGTGCCTGCAATCGGCGCTTCACCTGCTCGATCCCGGACGGCATGCGCGGCTGGTGCTCGTGCGCGACGGCAGCGACGGCCCGGTGATCGGCATCATGCCGGTCGCGCTCGCGGCACATTATGGCCGGATGCCGCTCCGCCATGTGACCGGCTGGGCGCATCCCAATCATTTTCACGGCGCCCCGCTGGTGCGCGCCGGTTTCGAAAGCCTGTTCTGGTCGATCCTGCTCGGCTGGTGCGATGCCGCGCCGTGGGCGCGAACGCTGGTGCATGTCCCGCGCCTGACCGAAGACGGACCGCTCCATCGCGCGCTGGTTGATGTTGCGCGGGTACGCGGTGCCGAGGCCGAGGTCGTCCACCGCGAAGAACGCGCGCTGCTCGAAAGCGCGCTGTCGCCCGAAGATTATTGGGACGAGGCCGTGCGCGCGAAAAAGCGCAAGGAATTGCGCCGGCAAGCGAACCGGCTGGCCGAACAGGGTGTGGTACGCTTTCGACGCTGGCAGGCAGGCGAAGCGATCGACCCCTGGATCGACGCCTTCCTCGATCTGGAGGGGCGCGGCTGGAAAGGCCGCGCCGGATCCGCACTCGCGAGCCACGGCGACACCGAAGCCTGGTTCCGTGCGATCCTGACCGGCGCGGTCGAAGCGGGCCGGCTCGACATGCGCGCGCTCGACCTCGACGATCGCCCGCTCGCGATGCTCGTCAATTTCCTTTGCCCGCCGGGCGGTTTTTCGTTCAAGACTGCGTTCGACGAGGATCATGCCCGCTTTTCGCCGGGGGTGCTGTTGCAACAGGCGAACCTCGACCTGCTCGCCGACCCGCAAATCGGCTGGGTCGACAGCTGTGCGGCGCCCGGCCATCCGATGATCGACAGCGTCTGGCGCGAACGCCGCGCGCTTGTCTGGATCAATGTCCCGCTGTCGGCACCGTCGGACCGGCTGCGTTTTGCGCTGTTGACGAGGGCCGAACGCTTCTGGCGACGCTGGAAGGGTGCCGCCGCAACCGAAAATGAACTAGAAAGCCCGTCATGACCGCGCACCAGACGATCGCCCGGCCCGTATTTCCTGCCGAAACGCTCGCGCAGATGGCAGCGCTTTATCCGCATCAGGCGGGGCTGCTCCACCATCATCTGCCCGATCACCCGCTGCTGTCACTCGAAGCGCTGGCGGTGCTCGGCGAAGGGCTGCCCGCGAGCGCGGTCGAATATAATCCGGGCAATGTGCCGATCGGCATCCTGCCCGAAGACGTACCGTCGAACGGCCTGTCGATCGGCGAGACGATCCGTACGATCGACAGCAACGGCAGTTGGGCGGTGCTCAAGAATATTGAGAATGTCGCCGCCTATCGCACGCTGCTGATGGACCTGCTCGGCGAGCTCGAGCCGGTGGTCGAACCGCGTACCGGTGCGATGCTGACGCCGCAAGGGTTCATCTTCATTTCGTCGCCGGGATCGATCACGCCCTTTCACTTCGATCCCGAGCACAACATCCTGCTGCAGCTCCGCGGCACCAAGGTCATGAACGTGTGGCCCGCGGGCGACGAGCGGTTCGCGCATCGCCGCGAACACGAACGCTATCATGCGGGCGGCCATCGCAATCTGCCCTGGCAGGAGGCGTACAAGGACGACGCGCAGCAGGTCCCGCTCGGTCCCGGCGACGCAGTGCTGATGCCCGTGATGGCGCCGCATTTTGTCGCGAATGGCGATGCGCCGTCGATCTCGCTGTCGATCACCTGGCGAAGCGAGTGGAGCTATCGCGAGTCCGAAGCCCACGCAGCCAATGCGGCGCTGCGCCGCATCGGTCTTGATCCCGCGATGCCGCCGCGCTGGCCGAGCTATGCGTGGGCCCGCTCGGTCGGCTGGCGGATCGCACGCAAGCTGCGGCTGGTTGCCTGAACTGCTGCCAAGGCATCAATGACAGATTGCTTTCAATTGACGCAAATTGCGGTTATGGGCCCGCATCCTTGAATTTCGAGACCATAGAGGACTGATGGCCAAAGAAGAACTTTTGGAAATGCGCGGCCAAGTGGTCGAACTGCTGCCCAACGCGATGTTTCGCGTCAAACTGGAAAACGACCACGAGATTCTGGGCCACACGGCCGGAAAGATGCGCAAGAACCGCATCCGCGTGCTGGTCGGCGACGAAGTGCTCGTCGAACTCACGCCCTATGACCTGACCAAGGGTCGGATCACCTATCGCTTCAAGTGAGCGGCGCGGCGATCATGCCTGCGCTGGTGCTTGCCTCCTCCTCGCCGCGCCGGCGTGAATTGCTGGCGCGGATCGGGGTGATTCCGGTGCGTATCGCATCGCCCGATATCGACGAAACGCCGCTGAAGGGCGAGTTGCCGCGCGACTATGTCGCGCGCCTCGCGAGGAGCAAGGCGCTCGCGGTCGAGCGTGCGGCGGGCGAAGTCGTCCTTGCGGGCGATACGACCGTCGCGGTCGGTCGGCGCATTCTCGAAAAGCCGGTGGACGAGACCGACCTGCGCCGCATGTTGGTCCTCCTCTCCGGACGCCGGCACCATGTCTGGTCGGGCGTCTGCGTCGTCGGGACCGACGGCAAGGCGCGCGTACGCGTCGTCGATACGGTCGTCGCGTTCAAGGTGCTAAGCGCTGCCGAGATCGACTGGTATGTCGAATCGGGCGAGGGCATGGGCAAGGCGGGCGGCTATGCGATCCAGGGCCGCGCCGAAACCTTTGTCCGTTTCCTGTCGGGCAGCCATTCGAATGTCGTCGGCTTGCCCATGTTCGAGACCGGGGTCCTGCTCGGCAGCGCGGGGATCGCGCTTGGCTGAGTGGCTCTACGAGGCCGGAATCGGCGAGGCGCGCGCGGCGCTCGTCGACGGCGGCGAAATCGTCGAAGCGCGGATCGAACGCGAAGGCGAGGCGCCGCGCCTCGGCGCGATCGTCGGTGCGAAACTGGTCGAAGCGGGCAAGGGCGGTAAAGGCGCGCTGGTCGCGCTCGACTGGCCGGGCGAGCCGCAGGCTACGCTTTCCGGCCTGCCGCCATCGACCTCGACCGGCGCGCGGTTGGTCGTCGAGATCACCCGCATGGCGCTCAGCGAACGCGGCCGCGACAAGCCGGCACGCGCGCGGCTGGCGGAGGCTGGCGCGGCGCTCGCCGACGGCCCCGCCCTGCGCGCGCGCATCGCGGCGGACGGTGTTGCTGTCACCGACTTGCGGCCTACGGATGCGGATCGCCTCGAACAGGCCGGATGGTCCGAGATGATCGATTGCGTCCGCACCGGCCATTGGCCGTTCGCGGGCGGCGCGTTGTGGGTCGACGCGACGCCGGCAATGGTGCTCATCGATATCGACGGCGAGGGCGACGCGCTGGCGCTCGCGAAAGCGGGAGCGGAGGCGGCGGTCGCCGTGATCCGCCGCTGCGACATCGGCGGATCGATCGGGATCGATTTTCCTTCCTTGCCCGATCGCGCAGGCCGTCTGGCGATCGACGCCGCGGTCGATGCCGCGCTGTCGCAGCCATTCGAGCGGACCGCGGTCAACGGTTTCGGCTTCATGCAGATCATCCGCCGGCGCCCCCGTCCTTCGCTGATCGAACAGATTCGCCTCGACCCCGTCCGGACCGACGCCGCGCTGCTGCTGCGCCATGCGGAGCGCGCGCGCGGTACGGGCGTGTTGACGTTGACCGCGCGGGGCGCGGTGATCGACCATATCGCGGCGCATCCCCACTGGATCGATGCGTTGCAGAACCGCACCGGCCGTGCCGTCCATCTGGTCACGGATCCGGCCGTCAAAGGAGTGGGCCATGCCCAGTAAGTCCTCACGCTGCCCGCTCTGCGGAAAGCCGCGCGATCCCGGGTTCAAGCCCTTCTGCAGCCGCGGCTGCCGCGACCGCGACCTCTTGAACTGGTTCGGCGAAGACTATCGCGTGCCCGTCGATCAGGCGCCCGACGGCACCGCCGACGACGACCGTTTCGACGAGGGATAATCCCCGAATCGAAGGCAAAGAAAGATGCTGGACAGGACGCAAAGCCCTGCCTATAGCCGCCGCTCGCCAGCGCGGCCGTCCGGTCGCAGCGGCCTTGCCTGGGTAGCTCAGTTGGTAGAGCATGCGACTGAAAATCGCAGTGTCGGCGGTTCGATCCCGTCCCCAGGCACCACCTTCCCGTCATCGCCATTTGCGCTCGAATATGACAGCCGGGTTACGTCTTCCGTAGCGTAAACTGTTGCTTTTTAGCCACTAATCGTCCGAAAATCGGACGATTTCCGCGCGCGCGCGTTGACGCGGCAGGGCGGTGCGTTACAGCGATGAACTACTGCCGGGCATCTCCCGATAAGCTTTCAGCTGCGCCTCGGTGGGTTTTGGAGAGAGAGATTGATCATGACTTTGCGCAACATTCTGTTGGGCGCCACCATGCTGTGCGCCGCCACCACCCCTGTCATCGCTTTCGCCCAGGACGCCGCTCCCGCCGACGATGCAGCGACCGCGACCGACGTAACCGATTATGGCAATGACATCATCGTCACCGCCAGCAAGCGTTCGCAAACGCTGCAGGACACGCCCGTTGCCGTCTCGGTGACCTCGGCTGCCGCGCTCGAGGAATCGCAGATCCGTGACCTCATTGACCTGCAATCGTCGGTCCCCAGCCTCCGCGTGTCGCAGCTCCAGTCGAGCGCGAACACCAACTTCATCATCCGCGGCTTCGGCAACGGCGCGAACAACGCCGGCATCGAACCGTCGGTCGGCGTGTTCATCGACGGCGTCTATCGTTCGCGCTCGGCCGCCCAGATCGGCGACCTTCCGAACGTCGAGCGCATCGAAGTGCTGCGCGGTCCGCAGTCGACGCTGTTCGGCAAGAATGCCTCGGCCGGCGTCATCAGCATCGTCACGCAAAAGCCGCAGTTTGAATTCGGCGGTTCGGCTGAAGTCACCTATGGCAATTACGACGCGATCACGGTCAAGGGTGACGTCACCGGCCCGATCAGCGACACCGTCGCCTTCTCGATCGGCGGCAGCTATAACCGCCGCGACGGCTATGCGCGGGACCTGAAACTCGACACCGACGTCAACGACCGCAACCGCTGGGGCGTTCGCGGCCAGCTCCTGTTCGAACCGACCGACGCCCTCTCGATCCGCCTGATCGGCGACTATGACAAGATCGACGAAAATTGCTGCATCGCGGGCAATGTCATCGCCGGCCCGACCGTCGCGATCACCGACCTTCTCGCGGGCGGCAAGAGCGTCGACCGCGAAAATCCCTTCTCGTACGACGTCTACAACAATTTCCTGTCGACGAACGAAATCGAGAATTACGGCGGCTCGGCGCAGATCGATTATGATCTCGGCAATATGGCGCTGACCTCGATCACCGCGTACCGCAAGGTTCAGGCCGACACGAACCAGGATTCGGACTTCACCAGCGCCGACCTGATCGGCGAGAAGCGCGACAATGTCGGGATCGACACCTTCACGCAGGAAATCCGCCTGACGTCGGACTTCGACGGTCCGCTCAACTTCCTGATCGGCGGTTATTATTTCAACGAAAAGGTCGACCAGCAGAGCGCGATCAAATTCGGCAACGATTTCCGTCCCTATGCCAGCGCCCTGATCGGCGCCGCGAGCCAGGGTGCCTTCAACGTCGCTCAGCTCGAAGCGGTCATGAGCGCTGCCAATGGCACCGACTATAGCGGCCAGTTCTTCCGCGCCGGTGACGGGCTCGACGAAGCCTACAAGATGAAGAACGAGGCTTTCTCGATCTTCGGTACGGTCGATTTCGAAGTCACCGATCGGCTGACGCTGACGCTTGGCGGAAACTATACCAAGGACCGCAAGCGCTTCTCGACCAACGTGGTCAGCAGCGACGTGTTTTCGGGGATCGACCTGACGGCGACGGGTGGCCGCGCGCTGACGCAGCAATTCATCTCGACGCAGGTCGGCGGCATTCTCGGGGTCCCGGGCGGCATGGCCAGTGCGGCGCAGGTGCAGGCGTTCGCACAGGCGCAGCCCGCTGCATTCCAGCAGATCGCGACGATCGGTACCCAGTTCGGCGCCACCAATGCCGGCCTGACGACGGCCCAGGCGGGCGCCGACAACGATCCGTTCACGGTCGGCAACCCGCTTCTGGCGCTGACCCCGTTGCAGTTCCTGCCGCCGTTCCTCAACGTTCCGAACGCGGTCGAAAACGGCAAGACCAACGACGGCGACTTCTCGTACAGCGTTCGCGCTGCCTATGAGCTCACCGATACGGTCAATGTCTATGCGACCTATGCGACGGGCTTCAAGGCAAGCTCGATCAACCTGTCGCGCGACAGCCGCCCCACCGCGGCCGACCTGCCGGCGATCATCTCGGGCGGCCTCGGCCTCCCGAACCTGACCTCGGGTTCGCGCTTCGCCGATCCCGAAGAATCGACCGTCTATGAGTTCGGTTTGAAGGGCCAGTGGGACGTCGCTGCGGTGAACGTCGCGGTGTTCAAGCAGTCGATCAAGGGCTTCCAGTCGAACGTCTTCACCGGCACGGGCTTCGCGCTCGCGAACGCCGGCAAGCAGTCGACCTTCGGGATCGAGTTCGACGGCTCGGTGCGTCCGGTCGACGGGCTCAACCTGACGCTGGCGGCGACCTATCTCGACGCCAAGTATGACAGCTTCGTCGCCTCGGCGTTCGGCGATATCTCGGGCACCACGCCCGCGGGCATCCCCGAGCTGTCGATGTCGATCGGCGGCACCTATACGCACGAGTTCGCGGGCGGGACGAAGGCGATCGCACACGTCGACTACAGCTATGAAAGCCCGGTCCAGATCGTCGAAGGCCTGTCGGGTTTCCCGGCGAGCGTCGCGCAGAATCTGAAGCGCGAAGTGAACTCGCTCAACGCGTCGTTCAC
>NZ_DASWTD010000124.1:0-6411 GCF_036402335.1 Sphingopyxis sp.
GACGGCACGCGAGTCCCCTACTTCCTCGCCCGCCGCAAGGACGTGCGCCGCCCGGTCCCGGCGTTGATCCACGCTTATGGCGGGTTCCGCGCCGCCCAGACCCCGGGCTACCTCACCGGCCAGCCCTACAGGGCCGGACCGCTCGGAATGTTCTGGACCGAGGAGGGCAATGCCTATGTCCTCGCCAACATCCGCGGCGGCGGCGAGTACGGCCCCGACTGGCACAAGTCGGTGCTCCGCGAGAACCGCCAGAAGAGCTTCGACGATCTCCACGCCGTCGCCGAGGATCTGATCCGCACCGGAGTCACCGCCAGGGGGAAGATCGGCATTTCCGGCCGCTCGAACGGCGGCGTGCTCGTCGGCGCGGCGATGACGCAGCGACCCGACCTCTATGGCGCGGTCATCTCGGGTTCGCCGATCAAAGATATGTGGCGTTACGACAAGATGCTCGCGGGCGCCTCGTGGGTCGCCGAATATGGCGATCCCGACGTTCCCGAAGACTGGGCGTTCCTGTCGAAATATTCGCCCTATCAGAATATCCGCAAGGGCGTGACCTATCCGCCGATCTTCCTCTACCTCTCGACCAAGGACGACCGCGTCCACCCCGGTCATGCGCGCAAATTTGCGGCGCGGCTGGAGGAGTTCGGCAACAGCGTCTATTATCACGAATATATCGAGGGCGGCCATTCGGTCGGCGCCGACCATGCCGAGGATGCGGTGCGCGCCGCGATGCTCCACGCCTTCCTGCTGCGCGAACTGGTCGAGAAGAAATAGGCCAGAGACGACGGATCCCGGTCGACCTGCATATGCAAAACATATGCCTTCGACCGGATTCGCCCTCGAATTGAAATGCTGAGCCCACCTAATTGAGCGTCCTCATGATTCGCATTCCCCGCCGATTGGCGGCGGAGGAATCGCGAATGGGGGACATATGCACAAATATCTTCTCTTCCCGATCATCGGCCTTGCGGGCCTTGCCGCAACGCCCGCCCATGCCCAATCCGATGCTTCCCAGACAACGCCCGCACTCACCGTCAGCGGCTCGGCGACGCTGACCTCCGACTACCGCTTTCGCGGCATTTCGCAGACCGACGAGAATATGGCGGTCCAGGGCGGGCTGACGCTCACCCACGAAAGCGGTTTCTATGCGGGCGCATGGGCGGCGAACCTTTCCGCCTGGGGCACCTTCGGCGGCGCGAACATGGAGCTCGACCTGATCGCGGGCTACAAGGTGCAGCTTTCTGATCGTGCGACGCTCGACGCCGGGCTGACCTGGTATATGTATCCGGGCGGCGCCGACAAAAGCGATTTTGCCGAACCCTATGTCAAGCTGACCGGCACGGCCGGCCCGGCGACGCTCACCGCCGGCGCCGCCTATGCGCCGAAGCAGCAAGCGCTCGGCCGCTGGTATTTCACTGGCGCCGATGCGGTCGCTGGCGTCTATAACGACCCCGGCGATAAGGAAGACAATCTCTACGTCTGGAGCGACGCCGCCGTGTCCATCGCGGGGACGCCGATTACCGCCAAGGCGCATATCGGCCACAGTTCGGGCAACGACGGGCTCGGCCCCAATGCGACCAGCGTCGCGCCGACCGGCGATTATTGGGACTGGTCGGTCGGCGCCGACGCGACGTGGAAGAATCTCACGCTCAACCTCAGCTACGTCGACACCGACATTTCGGCGGCCGATGCCGCCTATCTCCAGCCGGGCTTCAGCAAGGGCCAGGACGGCACGGGATCGATCGCCGACGGCGCGGTTACCGTGTCGCTGACCGCGGCCTTCTAGAAAAGGAACGATGATGCAGGATCTGCTCTGGATCGCGATCATGGTTGGACTGCTAGCGGCGACGCTCGCCTATGTCCGCCTGTGCGACAAGGCGTGAGGTGACGCCATGACCATCGACCTCTGGCTCGCCGCACTGACCGCACTCGGTCTCCTCCTCTACCTCGTGGCGGTGCTGATCCGCCCCGAACGCTTCTAGAAAGGAGCGTCTGCCATGACCCTTCAGGGCTGGATCCTCATCATCGCCTTTACCGGCATATTGCTCGCGCTGACCAAACCGGTCGGCCTCTGGCTTTTCGCACTCTACGAAGGGCGCCGCACCCCGCTTCATGCCGTGCTCGGCCCCGTCGAGACCGGCTTCTACAAGCTCGCGGGCATCGACCCCGCCGCCGAGCAAAGCTGGCGCCGCTATGCGGTGCACATGCTCATTTTCAACTTCGTGCTGATGATGTTCACCTATGCCGTCCTCCGGCTCCAGGGCGTGCTTCCCGGCAATCCCCAAGGTCTCGCCGGCGTCGGCGAGCATCTGTCGTTCAACACCGCGATCAGCTTTACCGCCAACACCAACTGGCAAAGCTATGGCGGCGAATCGACGATGTCGAACTTGAGCCAGATGCTGGGGCTGACCATCCACAATTTCGTCTCGGCCGCGACGGGCATCGCGCTCGCCTTCGCGCTCTTCCGTGGGTTCGCGCGGCGCTCCGCGGCGACGATCGGCAATTTCTGGGCCGACGCGACGCGCGTGACGCTCTACCTGCTCCTGCCGCTCTGCGTGCTGCTGACGATTTTCTATATCGCCAACGGCGTTCCGCAGACGCTCGCCGGGACGGTCGACGTGTCGACGCTCGAAGGCGTCAAGCAGACACTCGCAATCGGCCCCGTCGCGAGCCAGGAAGCGATCAAGATGCTCGGCACCAATGGCGGCGGCTTCTTCAACGCCAACAGCGCGCATCCGTTCGAAAACCCGAATGCGCTCACGAATCTCGTGCAGATGCTGTCGATCTTCCTGATCGGCTTCGGCCTCACCTGGACCTTCGGCAAGGCGGTCGGCAACACGCGCCAGGGCTGGGCAATCCTCTCGGCGATGCTCATCCTGTTCCTCGCCGGTGTCAGCATCACCTATTGGCAGGAGGCCGCGGGCAACCCGATCCTCCATCAGCTTGGGGTCGCGGGCGGCAATATGGAGGGCAAGGAGGTGCGTTTCGGCATCGCGGCATCCTCGCTCTTCGCGGTCGTCACCACCGCCGCATCGTGCGGCGGCGTCAATGCGATGCACGACAGCTTTACCGCGCTCGGCGGCATGATCCCGCTGTTCAACATGCAGCTTGGCGAAGTCGTCATCGGCGGCGTCGGCGCGGGCATCTACGGCTTCCTGCTGTTCGCCATTCTCGCAGTGTTCGTCGCGGGATTGATGGTCGGCCGCACCCCCGAATATGTCGGCAAGAAGATCGAGGCGAAGGAAGTGAAGCTTGCAGTGCTGGCGATCGCCATCCTGCCGCTCGTCATCCTCGGTTTTACCGCGATTTCGTCGGTCGCCGAGGCGGGGCTTGCCGGGCCGCTCAACAAGGGACCGCACGGCTTCTCGGAAATCCTCTACGCCTTCACCTCGGGGGTCGCGAACAACGGTTCGGCTTTCGCCGGTCTCACCGCGAACACACCCTGGTATAACGGCCTGCTCGGGGTGGCGATGTGGCTTGGCCGCTTCTTCATCATCGTGCCGATGCTGGCGATCGCCGGCAGCCTCGCGGCGAAGAAATACACACCCGAAAGCGCCGGGTCCTTTCCGACCACCGGCGGCCTCTGGGTCGGCCTGCTCGTCGGGATCATCCTGATCCTCGGCGGCCTCACCTTCCTGCCGAGCCTCGCGCTCGGCCCCATCGCCGATCATCTCGCGATGATCAGCGGCCAAACCTTCTGAGCGGGGAGCCGACATGGCACACGCAAATACAAAATCGCTTTTCACCGCCGACCTGATCGTTCCGGCAATCGGCGACGCTGTCCGCAAACTCGATCCCCGGGAATTGATCCGCAACCCGGTGATGTTCACGACCGCGGTTGTCGCGACCTTGCTGACGGTGCTGCTCGTCGTCGGTCACGACGGTTTGGCGACCGGCTTCAAATTGCAGCTCGTCGTCTGGCTCTGGCTGACCGTGCTCTTCGGCACCTTTGCCGAAGCACTCGCCGAAGGGCGCGGCAAGGCGCAGGCGGCCTCGCTCCGCGCGACCAAAGCCGAACTCGCCGCCAAGCGATTCAAGGGCGGCGACGTACGGCAGGTCGAAAAAGTGCCCGCCAGCGCGCTCCGGGTCGGCGACATCGTCCTCGTCGAAACCGGCGACCTGATTCCTTCGGATGGCGAAGTCATCCTCGGCGTCGCATCGGTCAACGAGGCCGCGATCACCGGCGAAAGCGCGCCGGTGATCCGCGAGGCGGGCGGCGATCGCTCGGCGGTCACCGCAGGTACGCGCGTCATCTCGGACGAAATCCATGTGCGGGTCACCGTCAATCCGGGCCAGGGCTTCCTCGACCGGATGATCGCGCTCGTCGAAGGCGCTGAGCGGCAGAAGACGCCGAACGAGATCGCCCTTACCCTGCTTCTCGTCGGCCTCACGATCATCTTTCTGATCGCGGTCGGGACCATCCCCGGCTTCGCCTCCTATGCGGGCGGCGCGATCCCGGTCAGCATCCTCGCCGCGCTGCTGATCACGCTAATCCCGACGACGATCGCCGCGCTGCTCTCGGCGATCGGCATCGCCGGCATGGATCGTCTCGTGCGCTTCAACGTGCTCGCGAAGTCGGGCCGCGCGGTCGAGGCGGCGGGCGACGTCGACGTGCTGCTGCTCGACAAGACCGGCACGATCACGATCGGCGACCGGCAGGCGAGCGAATTCCGCCCCGTCGGCGGCGTGCAGGTCGGCGAGCTTGCCGAAGCCGCGCTTCTCGCCAGCCTTGCCGACGAGACCCCCGAAGGCCGCTCGATCGTCGTGCTCGCGCGCGAGCGGTTCAACGTTGCGGCCCAGTCGCTGCCCTCGGGCGCCGAAGTCATCCCCTTTACCGCGCAGACGCGCATTTCCGGGGTGAAGATCGGCGCGTCGACCATCCAGAAGGGCGCCGTCGATTCGGTGCTCAAGGCCAATCCCGGCGTCGAGGAAACCGCCGCCGCGACCGAGCTCCGCCGCATCACCGACGAAATTGCACGCGGCGGCGGCACCCCGCTCGCGGTCGCGGTCGACGGCAAGCTGCTCGGCGCGATCTTCCTCAAGGATGTCGTCAAGGCGGGTATTCGCGAGCGGTTCGGCGAACTGCGTCAGATGGGCATCCGCACGGTCATGATCACCGGCGATAATCCGCTGACCGCCGCGGCGATCGCTGCCGAGGCCGGGGTCGACGATTTCCTCGCGCAGGCGACCCCCGAGGACAAGCTTGAGCTTATCCGCAAGGAACAGCAGGGCGGCCGCCTCGTCGCGATGTGCGGCGACGGCACCAACGATGCCCCTGCCCTCGCTCAGGCCGACGTCGGGGTCGCGATGAATACGGGAACGCAGGCGGCGCGCGAAGCCGGTAACATGGTCGATCTCGACAGCGATCCGACCAAGCTGATCGAGGTCGTCGGGCTCGGCAAGCAATTGCTCATGACGCGCGGCGCGCTCACGACCTTTTCGGTCGCGAACGATGTCGCCAAATATTTCGCGATCATCCCCGCGATGTTCGTCGTCCTCTATCCGGGGCTGGGCGTGCTCAACATCATGGGACTGGGGAGCCCCGAAAGCGCGATCCTGTCGGCGATCATCTTTAACGCGCTGATCATCCCGCTGCTCGTGCCGCTCGCGCTGCGCGGTGTCGCCTACAAGCCGATGGCCGCCGGCCCGCTGCTCGCCCGCAATCTTGCCGTCTACGGACTCGGCGGCCTCATCGCGCCGTTCATCGGTATCAAACTCATCGACTTGGCCGTTGGCGGCCTCGGTCTTGCCTAAGGAGCATGACGATGGGCAACGACTTCACATCCTCGCTGCGGCCCGCGATCGTCATGACGATCCTGTTCGCCATCCTGCTCGGTATCGGCTATCCTCTCGCGATGACCGGCATCGGACAGGCGATATTCCCCAGCCAGGCGAACGGCAGCCTCGTTCGCGATTCCGGCGGCAAGGTCATCGGCTCGACCGTCGTCGGGCAGGCCTTCACCTCTGAAGGCTATTTCCAGACCCGGCCCTCGGCCGCGGGCGACGGCTATGACGGGCTCGCCTCCTCGGGCTCGAACCTCGGCCCAACGGCGCAGGCGCTGACCGACCGCGTCCAGGCCGATGTCGAAAAACGGCAGGCCGAAGGCATGTCCGGCCCGATGCCTGCCGACCTGGTGACGGCCAGCGGTTCGGGACTCGACCCTCACCTCTCGCCCGCCGCCGCACTGGTGCAGGCGTCGCGCATCGCGAGGGTACGCGGATTGCCCGAAAGTCGCTTGCGCTCACTCGTTGCCGAGCAGACCGAACATCCGCTCCTCGGCTTCCTCGGTGAGGAACGCGTCAACGTCCTCGCCATCAATCAGGCGCTCGATCGTCTCGGGGCCGGCCCCGACCGGTGAGGCCGGGCGAGCCAGACCGACCCGATCCCGAAGCCCTCCTGCGGCAGGCGTC
>NZ_DASWTD010000125.1:0-6116 GCF_036402335.1 Sphingopyxis sp.
GATACTCCGGCCAGCCATGGAGCGGGGGGCGTGCGCAATCGGCGCCCAGCTCCATGGCTGGGTCAATCCACCCTTCGCCGAGCCGCTCACGCCCGCCAACAGCTTTGCGGGAAACCTGCCGGAGCCGATTGAACGCGCGAAGATCGCGGCGTTAACCGAGCACATCGCCGCGCGATTCGGCCGTCGACCCGAAACCTATCGTGCGGGGCGCTACGGCGTGGGGCCCAACAGCGCCACGATCCTCGAAGATCTGGGCTATCGACTCGACGTGTCCGTGCGCGCGCGCTTTCGCTACGTGCGCGAGGGCGGGCCCGATTTCACGCGCTTCGGGCTGGTGCCCTTCTGGGGCGGACCGCGCGGAACGCTGCTCGAGCTGCCGCTCACCACAGCCTATACGGGGCTGCTGCGCGGCGCGGGGCGCACGCTTTACCGGCTGGCGGGCGAAGTTCGCCGCACGCGCGGGTTGCTCGCACGTACAGGCCTTTTCGCACGCGTTCCGCTGACGCCCGAAGGGGTGTCGGCCGAAGAGGCAAAAGAGGCGATCCGGGTGCTTGCAGGGGAGGGGCTGCAGGTCTTCAGTCTGTCCTTCCATTCGCCGTCGCTCGAGCCAGGGCATACCGACTATGTCCGCGATGCAGCCGATCTCAGGGCCTTTTACCGCTGGTGGGACGAGGTGATCGGCCTGTTGCACCGCCTGGGTATCCGGCCCTGCGGTGCGGAGGCATTTGTCGAGGCGATGACAGCCGTGCGCAATACCGCGCGGTAATGCCTTGCCATCCGCGATATCCCTCCGCTATCGCGGGGCCGCGTATGGCGGGGCCTGTAGCTCAACGGTTAGAGCTGGCCGCTCATAACGGCTAGGTTGCGGGTTCGAGTCCTGCCGGGCCCACCATTTTCCGATACCGGATGGACGTCAGGGCGGCTTCGCCGCGCGCTGCGCCGCGGCGAGGCCCTGAAGCGCCCGCACCCGCATGTCGAGTTCGCGCTGTTCGGATGCCGACAACCCGTCGCGGCCATAGCGCTCGGCAAGGCTCGATATCTGACGCGCCTCGCGGCGCAGCGCGCGCGCTTCGGGTTTCGACAATTCGCCATCGGCGCGCCCGCGATCGATGCGCTCGCGGGTTTCGAGGAGATCGTGGCCGAAGGTCGGGCCGCCGGGCAGCGTTCCCATATCCGACATGCCGGGCGCCCAGTCGCTGCCGGGCGAGGTGCGCGGCACGAACTGGGCCGCGGCGCCGAGCGGCATCAGCAGGAGCGCGGCAAATACCGGCAGGCGCATGGACAATCTCCACAGAGGCAATGACCGGAAAATTCTGCGCGCCGGTGAACAGGCGCTTAATTGGCCGCGCTTTCGCAATGCCAGCATTTCCCTTGCAAATTGCAACCGAACGCGGTCCATTGCGCGCCGACGAGAAGGAGAGGGACATGGGGAAACGGCGGACGATCTTGCTGGGCGGTCTTGCGATCGTTGCGGTTCTGGCAGGGACGGTCGCGGTACGGACCGCAACTTTCGCGCCCAGGGACATCGCCGACGGCAGCGATATCCGTCTCGCTGCGGCACCAGGCTATGATCTGGATGCCGCGGTCGCGCACCTCAGCGCGGCAGCGCAGATCAGGACGATTTCGCACCAGGATCCCGCCGAAAACGAGGTTGCCGAATGGGACCGGCTGCACGCCTGGCTTGCGACAACCTATCCGGCGACGCATCGCGCGATGACGCGCACCATCCTGCCGAACCGGACGCTCATCTATCGTTGGCCGGGCTCCGACGCGTCGCTCGCGCCGATCATCGTCATGGCGCACCAGGACGTCGTGCCGGTCACCGAAGGTACCGAAGGCGACTGGAAATACCCGCCCTTCGCCGGGACGATCGCCGAACAGGCGGTGTGGGGCCGCGGTACCGTCGACGACAAGGGATCGCTCGTCGGCCTGTTCGAGGCGATGGAGGCGCTGGCCCGTCAGGGCTTTACACCGAAACGCAGCATTTATCTCGTCTCGGGGCACGACGAGGAAGCGGGCGGATCAGGCGCCGTCGCCGCCGCCGCAAAGTTGAAGGCCGAAGGCGTCAAGGCGCTGTTCACGCTCGACGAGGGCAGTGTGGTTCTCAACGATACCCCCGTGATCGACGGTCCCGCGATCCTGATCGGCGTCGCCGAGAAAGGCTATGCGACGCTGAAGGTCACCGCCAGGGCGCCCGGCGGGCATAGCTCGATGCCGCCCGCCGAAACGGGCGTGACGACGCTCGCGCGGGCGGTGCTCGCGATCACCGAAAAGCCGTTCCCGATCGAAATGCGCGGCCCCGGGGCGGCGATGGTCGAGGCGCTGGCGGCGCACAAGGGCGGTGTAACCAAGATGGCGGTCGCCAACCAGTGGCTGCTCGGGCCCGTGCTGCGGGGCGAGCTTTCGGCGTCGCCCTCTTCGGCAGCGGCGTTCCACACGACGATCGCCCCCACGATGCTGCAAGGAAGCCCCAAGGAAAATGTGCTGCCGCAATCGGCCACCGCACTGATCAACTATCGCATCGCGCCCTGGAACAGCTCGGCCGACGTCATGGCGCGGGCGAAAGCCGCCGTCGGCGATGCCTCGGTCGAACTCAGCTGGGTCAAGCCCCCGAACGAGCCCTCGCGCGTGTCCTCGAGCAGCTCACCGGGCTGGAAATATGTCGTCGCTGCAGCGCGCGCCGATGCGCCCGATGCCGTCGTCGCGCCCTATCTGGTCGTCGCGGCGACCGACAGCCGCAGCATGGAGCCGATCTCGCAGGACGTGTACCGTTTCATGCCGATGCATTTCACGCTGAAACAGACCGCGATGATCCACGGCACCAACGAGCATATGACCGTCGACAGCTTCAAACGCATGATCGATTTCTATGCGCGGCTGATCGCGACATCTGCGGGATAGACTTGGGCGCGCTGCCTGTCTAAGGCGCCCGCAGCGTCGGGGAGTGGCGCAGCCCGGTAGCGCGCTTGCTTTGGGAGCAAGATGTCGCAGGTTCGAATCCTGTCTCCCCGACCATTTCCTGCGCGCAGCGGCGTCTATTTCGTCAATTGGCCGGCGCTGATCCGCCATCCGTCGCCCGATTTTCCCGCGACGAGGATCAGTGTGCGGTGCTGATCGGGCGCCACCTTTCCATCGGCCAGAAAATCCATGCGAAAGAAGATTACGGCCACGTCGGGACGCAGCATCCGGACCTTCGGTTTGCCCTTGATCGCCAGCGCGACCTTTCGCGTAACCGCCCAGCCATTGCCTTGATGGACCTTGGAAAATTCGCCGAGGATCGCCTCGCGCCCTTCGGTACGCTCCTCGGCCGACGGCACCCACGTCGCATCGGGTGCATAAAGTTTCCTGAAAGCCTCGATATCATGGGCGTTCCATGCCGCTATGAAGGCGTCGGGAAGCTGCTCGGGCGCGGCGCTTTGTGCCCGCACCGCAGCCGGGATCAGCAGCAGGCTCGCCAAAAGGAAAAGACGCATGTCCTTCTCCTGAATTGATTGCGGTGACGGCAGTCTACGCCTGTCGCGAAGTCGAGTCGATGCTCCGCTTCGTTCGTGACTTCGGAACCGCGACAGCCTCGACTGCCGCGCCGGTGCGGGCGTCGATCGTGCCGCGCAGCCTGGAGGGGTCGGCTCTCAGTTCGGTCGCCCAACGCGCGATATCGACCGGGCGATAGCCCGGCACCTTGCGCCAGCGGTCGAAGACGCTGCCGTCGATCGTCTCGTTGACGGTCAGCCACGATCCCTTGTCGTCCATCGTCGCGGGCGCTGCGATCCGGCGGTGAAACCGGCGCCCGAATTTGAGGACCGGATAAAGGCCGCGCAGGAACCGCCTGAAGCTGTCGTGGATCGGGGCGGTGACTTCATAGCCGGTGGGTATCACTTCGCCGCGATAGGCGAGGCCGAGGTCGCCAGCCTTCCGCATGAGCCAGGCAAGCGGTAGCTGCGGCATGTCGTCGCCCGCAATCCCGCCGCCGACATTGGCATGTGCACCGGCAAACCAGCGCTGCTCGACGATCGTCGGCCGCACGCGGCGCTTGCCGGGCGGATCGGGCTCCGTCGGCGTGAAGCGTGTCCAGAGCGTCGGCGCAAAGTCCGCGCGATGCTCGTCGAGCGCGAGCGCATGATAGGCATGTTCGTAGATCGCCGAGAGCCGGGTGTTGTGAAAGCCGAAACGCCGCCGGCTGAGCCCCGGGATGTTGCCGAAGGGGATGCCGAGCGACCCGACAGTGTCCCAAACCCCGATCATCTTGACCGGTACCCGGCGCGAATGGCGCAGCAGGCGCTTTTCCGCGGGCGGCAGGGTCTTCGTCTGGTGCAGTTCGACGAAGGAGGGCGCGGCGGCGTCGAGGCGGTA
This sequence comes from Sphingopyxis sp., assembly GCF_036402335.1. Lineage (GTDB taxonomy): Bacteria > Pseudomonadota > Alphaproteobacteria > Sphingomonadales > Sphingomonadaceae > Sphingopyxis. The sequence continues at coordinate 4,351 of NZ_DASWTD010000125.1, forward strand.
GCGATCGTAGAGTTCCTCGACCGAAAGCGGCGAGCCGGGGCGGAGAAGCCCGCAACGTGCGATCATTCCCGCGACGCTGCGCGCGGTGAAGGCGCCGCGGCTGAAGCCGAAGAGGAAGATCTGGTCGCCTCGGTCATAATGCCCCATCAGCCAGCGATAGGCGCCGATGATATCGCGATCGAGCCCGTGGCCGAGGATGCCGCCGCGAATTTTCTCGCCGCGCGGCGTGCCGACCCCGGCGGTATAGTAACATAGCTGGGGAACGCCGGCCGCATCCTTCGGCGCGACGAGCTGGCTCAGCCGCCAGACGCTGGTATTGTCTTCAGAGTTGTTCCACGTGCCGTCGAGCAACAGGACGAGGCGCTTTCCCGGCATGGTCACAGGCGGTTTTCCCATCGCGCGGCGCTCTCCCGTTCGGCCGGCGACGGTCTCTCACATCTCCAAGGCCCCAGCAAGGCGATCGATACCCGAAAAAGGCGACCTTCCAACGGGAAAGCCGCCCTTCTCCCGGTTTATGCTCATTCAGCCGCGGGTGCTGATCGGTCGAACGGGAAGATCGCGCGAAGCCGCGGGTGGCGCAGCCACAGCCCGCCCCACATGAACAGCCCCAGATACAGGCTGAAGAGGATATGGCTGAAAAGCGGGCTTCCGGCGCGGATCTGCGTCGCCATCGCGCCGCCGAGCAACGCCATGGTCAGGATGGCGCCGAGCACACTCGTGCGCGGGATCAGGTAGAGGATAACCAGCGTCAGTTCGATCACCCCGATCATCAACGCATAGCCGGCGGGCCAGCCGAGTTGCGCCATCGTTTCCTCGGCGACGGGCATTTGCAGCAACTTGGGCGTGACCGATGCGCCAAGCATGAAGAGCGCGTAAAGGCCGGTGAGGACCCATCCGGTCCGGGTCATCGCTTTGCTGTTCATGATGCCTTTCTCCCTGTTCCCTTGAGTTCGACAAGATTGCCTTCGGGGTCGCGAAAATAGAGCGACGGGCCTTCGCCCTTCGCGCCATAACGGATACCCGATTGTTCGACGACGACGCCATGAAGCGCAAGATGATCACGGATCGCGGGTTCGTCGAAACGATCGATGGCGAGCGCGAAATGATCGAGGTTGCGGCCTTCCACGCCCGGCGCCGAGCCGCCGGCTGCGCCGAGCTTTCCGTCGATCGTTACAAGATCGATCAGCGAATGCCCCGCGCGCAGCTGGAACAGGCCGTATTCGGGATCGGAACGCTCGTCGCTGCAGCCGAGTACGTCGCGATAAAAAGCGAGCATGCGATCGAGATCGGTCACGCGCAGCACGATATGATCGAGCCCGATCGTCGAAAAGGGGATGTCCATCGCGGCTTCTCCTGCAATTTTCCGGTCTAGGAGCGGGCTGAACCCGATGGGTGTTGCCATCTCCGCCTTCCAGATATATCTTTACATAAAGATAAATATCTTACCGTCAAGATAATTCGAGGGACCAATGCAGGATATTGACGATGTTGACCGTTTCCGGGCGGACTGGGCGCGCGAACTGCCCGATCTCGACACGCGCGGGATGGCGATGCTGGGACGGATGTTGCGAATTATCGGGCGGATGCGGCCACCGATTCTGAAGGTGATGCACGAGCATGGCCTCGACGGCGGGACGTTCGACGTCCTCGCGACGCTTCGCCGTTCGGGGCCGCCCTACCGGATGCGGCCAACCGAAATGTATGCGTCGATGATGGTAACCTCGGGCGGGCTGACCGCGCGACTGGCGAAGCTGGAGGCTGCGGGG
>NZ_DASWTD010000126.1:0-10043 GCF_036402335.1 Sphingopyxis sp.
TCGTCACCCCGGACTTGATCCGGGGTCCACGACTTCAGCGCTGCGATGGATCCCGGATCAAGTCCGGGATGACGAAGAAAGCGAAGCGACCGATTGAGATGTGCACCCCGGCGACAGCCGGGGCCCAGAATTCTAACGCGAACTTAGCGTGTTACCGCATGGGCCCCGGCTTTCGCCGGGGTGCCCAAATGGGACAGCTCCCACCCCAAAGCCGACATGCCGCCTATGATGTTATCAGGCCGCAGAACCCCGCGCCGAACCCGCGACAAGGTTCATCACCAGCTTCGGCAGGCTGTCGTAATTCGCGCCATGATATTGCGAATCTGCGGGCAGCGCATCCTTCAGGCGGCGGTGCGCCTCGCCCAGCGAATGATAGGGCACACCCGGCAGCAGATGATGCAGCGCATGATAGCGCAGCCCGACCGGCGCCCAGAGTTCGGGGAGCAAGCCGGGCGGCGGGACGTTGACGCTGTCGAGGAACTGGCCGGTCACAGTCAGCACGTCGCCGTCATTTTCCCAGAGATGCGCGACGAGCGTGCGAATCTGGTTGAGTACCAGCGTCGCTGCGGCGATCGCCCCGAAGATGAAGAGCGCGCGGAGCGGCACCCAGCCAAAGACACCCGCGGCGATCAGCAAGGTCGACCACGCCCACGCGCCGCCCTCCTGCCAGGCCCACTGGCGGCGGAACTCGCCTTCGGGCGGCTTGCGGCGAAACATCGGGTTGATGATCATCCCCGAATAACGTTCGACGACGATCCGGCGCAGCGGCGGGATCAGGAACGACAACGGGGTGAGCACGGCATAGCGGAAGACGAGCGCGAGCGGCGCAAACGCCGCGGCGACGACGAACAGCGGCACCGTCCACGGCTTCATCAGCGCGAGCGGCAGATATTCGGGATCCTCGACCGTGCCATATTTGGTGCGGTTGTGGTGCAGGCTGTGGATGCCCTCATACATGAACGACGGGATCAGCATCGGCACGCCGACGAGGATGTTCCAGCCGAGGCGAAAGCCCGGCAGCGCATTCTTGCGGATGTGCGTGAGCTCGTGGATGAAGCTCCCCGCACGGTAGAGCGCGATCACCGAAATGACCGCGGCGACCAGCATCCACGCTGTCGAAGGCGCGAGGATCGCCGCCGCGATGCCGGCGTAGCCGACGACGGCCGAAGCGAGCATATCGGTCCAGTAGATGCGCGGCGAAGGCTGCACGAGATCGCGCGTCAGCTCCGAAGCCGCGCGGATCATCGCCATATCGTCCGCAATCGCGGCCTTTGGCATCTTGTCGGCATCCGCCGACGGGGGCATCGGCGCCACCGGCGAAGCCGACAGCCGATCGACAAGGGTGTTCATCGCTAACATATCGGGCTCTTCATCATATTTTCGTGGCAGCAAAATGGCCGAATGCGGGTCGCCAGCGCCATTTCTATGCCCTAATGCGTCGCCATAAATATAGGTCAGGCAATTCAGGAAACCAGTATGAGCGGACATTCGGACGGCCCGATCACGATCCACCCGGTCAAGAACAAGGCCGACCTGCGCGAGTTCGTCGAGCTCGCCTATCGCCTCAATCGCGGCGATCCGGCATGGGTGCCGCCGCTGAGGGGCGAGGTGTACGGCCTGTTGACGCCCGGCAAGAATCCGTGGTTCGAACATGGCAGGGCGCAGCTCTTCCTCGCGCGTCGCGACGGACGTACGGTCGGGCGCATATCGGCGCATATCGACACCCTCGCGCTCGCGCAGCCCGCCGAACAGGGGATGGGGCCGGGCACCGGCAACTGGGGCCTGCTCGAAGCCGAGGACGAACAAGGCGCACAGGCGCTGCTCGCGGCGGCCGAAGACTGGTTGCGGGCCGAAGGCATGCACCGCTCGCTCGGCCCGTTGTCGATTTCGATCTGGGACGAACCCGGCCTGCTGATTGAGGGGTTCGACAACCGGCCGACGGTGATGTTGGGGCACAACAGCCCGCTGTATCGCGGCTGGATCGAGGGCGCGGGCTATCAACCGGTCAAGCAGCTCCGGAATTATGACGTCGCAATCGACGAGGGCTTTCCGCCGATCGTCAATCGCATTGTCGCAGCCGGCGAAAAGAATGCGCGCATCCGTATCCGCAAGGTCGACAAACGCCGCTTCGCTGCCGAGGCGGCACTGATCATGGGCCTGCTCAACGATGCATGGTCGGACAATTGGGGCTTTGTGCCTCTTACCGACAGCGAGATCGCCTATGTCGGCAAGAAGCTGAAGGACATCGTGTTCGAGGACCTTATCCGCGTCGCCGAAGTCGACGGTGAGCCGGTCGCTTTCATGATCGTGCTACCGAACATCAACCAGCTGCTGATCGACATGGACGGCTCGCTACTCCCCTTCAACTGGGCGCGCCTGCTCTGGTGGCTCCGCAAACCCAAGAGTCATATCCTGCGCGTGCCGCTGATGGGGGTCGCCAAGAAATTGCAGAACAGCCGCATGGCGAGCACGCTGGCCTTCATGATGATCGAATATATCCGCCGCGACGCGGTCGCCGATTATGGCACCAAGCGCGGCGATATCGGCTGGGTGCTCGACGACAATCAGGGGATGAACGCGGTCGCCGAAGCGATCGAGGCCAAGGTTAACCGCGTCTACCAGATCTACGACAAGCCGCTGGGCTAGACACGCCGATGCTGAAAGTCATCGCGCAGGATTTCATCAAGCCCGACGCCGTCGACATCGTTCTGCCGCTCTATCGCGAGTTGGTGGAGGCGACGCGGGCCGAGCCGCTGTGCATCGCCTATGACCTGTTCGAAGATCGGAAGGATCCGGGACACTTCATCTTTGTCGAAGAATGGCCGGACCAGGCGGCGCTCGATACGCACTGCCGGACCGAACATTTCATGCGGCTGGTGCCGCTGATCAATGCGCACCAGCGGCAGGACGGGACCTTCATCCTGATGAATATGGTCGCCTAGGCCGTCAGGCGAGCACCGCCCATGTCGGCGCGTGATCGCTCGCCTTTTCGCGCCCGCGGTGATCCTTGTCGACGCCCGCATCGACCAGCCGGTCGGCGAGCGCGGGACTGAGCAGCAGATGGTCGATGCGGAAACCATGGTCGCGTTGCCAGCCGCCCGCCTGATAATCCCAGAAGGTCCAGACCCCGCCCGCCGGATGACGGCTGCGGATCGCATCGGTCCAGCCGTCGCCGAGCATCCGGAACCAGGCGTCGCGCGATTCGGGCTGCATCAGCGCGTCGGTCGACATCGCGCGCGGGTCCCACACATCGTCGTCGTGCGGGATGACATTATAGTCGCCGGTGAGGACCGTCGGGATTTCCGAGGCGAGCAGGAATTTCGCACGCTCGCGCAGCCGCGCCATCCAGCGGAGCTTGTAATCGAATTTCGGCCCCGGTTGCGGATTGCCGTTGGGAAGATAGATGCAACCGACGCGCAGGCCATGGACGTCGGCCTCCAGATAGCGCGACTGCTCGTCTTCGGCCTCGCCCGCCAGCCCGCGCTGCATTTCGACGGGCTGGGTGCCCTTCGCGAGGATCGCAACGCCGTTGAAGCCTTTTTGCCCGTGATAGAGGAAGCCGTATCCCGCCGCCTCGATCTCTTTCGTCGGCATCGTTTCGTCGCTCGATTTCAGCTCCTGCAGGCAGGCGACATCGGGCTGCGTTTCCTCGAGCCATTCGACGAGGCGCGGCAAACGGGCCTTGATCCCGTTGATATTGAAGGTCGCGATTTTCAGGGGCACGGGCTCACATCTCTTTCCGTTCGCCCTGAGCTTGTCGAAGGGCCGTTCTATTCTTCTTGCGTAAAAGAAGGACGGTGCTTCGACAAGCTCAGCACGAACGGAAGTAGGAAGTGTCTTTAGATCGAGAAGCTCGATCTGCAGCCGCAGCCCGAGGCGGCGTTGGGGTTTTCGACCTTGAACGACGATCCGCCGAGCGAATCGACGAAATCGACGATGCAGCCGCGCACGAGGTCGATGCTGATCGGGTCGACGACCAGCTTCACCCCGTCGGTCTCGGCGACGATGTCATCGGCGTCGATGCTTTCGGCGAGGCCGAAGCGATAGGTGAAGCCCGAACAGCCGCCGCCATCGACCGCGAGGCGCAGCGCGGCATCGGCCTCGCCCTTGCGGTCGGCGATCCAGCGGACGCGCGCCGCAGCGGCGGGCGACAGGGTGATATCGGAAAGCTGCGTGGCCATGATCGCTAGATAGGAAGCTTGGGTTCAAATAAAAAGGGCGCCTCGACGGTTGACCCGCCTGGCGCCCCTCCTCTCCGACCCAGGAAAGCTTGTTATTCGGGACCGCCCATCGCGACATTCTTGCCGGTGATTGCAGCGATCGCCATCTGGTCCGAACGGACGAACGGCATCGGATTGACCGGTGCGCCTTCGATGCGGACTTCATAATGGAGGTGGTTGCCGGTCGAACGGCCGGTCGAACCGACGTAACCGAGGATGTCGCCCTTCTTCACCGACTGGCCGGGGGTGACGACATAGGAAGACATGTGGCCGTAGCGAGTCTGGATGGCATTGCCATGTTCGACTTCGACATAATTGCCGTAGCCGCCGAGACGCTGGGCGCGGCCGACGATGCCGTCGGCGGTCGCATAGATCGGGGTGCCGCGCGGCGCCGGGATGTCGATGCCGTTGTGGCGCGCGACCTTGCCGGTCACCGGGTGGACGCGCATGCCGTACGACGACGAGAGCGACATCTGGTCGATCGGGCGGCGCGAGGGCACCGCAACGCCGATCGAGGCGGTCAGGCCGGTGTCGAGGCGCTTCCACGCCTGGAAAATCGCGCGGGCTTCGCTGTCTTCGCTGGCCGAAGGAACGCCAGCGGTAAAGCTGTCATCATCGGGTTCGTCGGGGACGACAATGCTGGCGTCAGCACTGGTTTCGGCAGCGTGGACGGCCGGTGCGGCCAATCCGAAACATGCTGCCGCGCAGATTATTGCGACTTGGTGCAACTTCTGCGCCAGAAGAGTGTTGATCAAAACGACGACCCCGCATTTGCCATGTCGCCAAAGTCACAAATGGGCTTTGGCGCCGGTTTTTGTTGGTGTTGGATGATTGCTCATCCCCCGCGGAAGCCTGTGTGCTGTCCCAATCCTTACGAAGCAATAACGGTGTAGAATTCTTGCGTTAAACCGGCGTCGTGGCGCGCCGAGTCGTTGAACGGAGGCTTCAAACTGCCCCGAAAGCGCGATTTTACTAGGGCATGCCACGTTTCGACGACATTGAATCCCCTTTCGTCGCACTTTTGCCGGAACCAGACTGTGCCCGCGGTCACATGGCGGATTTCATCCTTGTAAATACGCGATAAAATCCTTGCCGATGCCTCATCGCCGGCGGCACGGAAGCGTTCGACGGTTGCGGGCGTAACGTCGAGCCCGCGCGCTTCGAGCACCATGGGTACGATCGCCAGCCGCGCCAGAACGTCATCCGCCGTATCCTGCGCGGATTCCCACAATCCGGCATGCGCCGGCAGCGCGCCATAATGGCTGCCGAGCTGGCGGAGCCGCCGGTCGAGCAGCGCGAAATGCATCGCTTCGTCGACCGCGACCCCGATCCAGTCGTCGACGAACTCGCGCGGAAACTCATCGCCGAACCGGCCCACCAGATCGACCGCAAGGTCGATCGCGACGAATTCGATATGCGCGAGCGCGTGGAGCAGGGCGATCCGTCCCCGCTCCGACCCGCCCTTGCCGCGCCTGGGCATCCGGTTCGGCGCCAGCAGTTCAGGCGCGGCGGGCCACGCCGGCTGGTCGGGCATCGGGACATCGCAGCGATGTTCCAGCTTTCCCTGCCGCCACGCCCGCGCGAAGCCCCGCGCCGCGCGGCGCTTGTCGTGCGGATCCGGGGTCAGCAGGACCGCGCGTGCGGCTTCACCCAACGTCCGCATTCAGAGGGCTTTCGCGGCCTCCAGCACCGCATCGGCGTGGCCCTTCACGCGTACCTTGCGCCACTCTTTCGCAAGCTTGCCATCGGCGCCGAACAGGAAGGTCGAACGTTCGATCCCCATATAGGTACGGCCGTAATTCTGCTTTTCGACCCAGGTCCCGAACGCCGCGCACACCGCGCCGTCCTCGTCCGAAGCGAGGCGCACCGTCAGGCCATATTTGTCGCGGAACTTGCATAGTTTCGTCGGCGCATCGCGCGATACGGCAAGGACCTGCGCGCCCAGTTTCGCGAATTCGGGCGCGAGCCGCGTGAAGTCCTGCGCTTCGACCGTGCAGCCGGGCGTATCGGCCTTGGGATAGAAATAGACGATCAGCGGCGCGCCCTTCATCGCCGCAAGGTCGATCGCCGCGCCGTCGGCATCGAGAAGCGTTACGGCGGGAATGACATCGCCAATTTGAGGACCGCTCATTTTTCATTCTCCTGTCCGGGGCGAATCGACGCCCACCATTTCGCGATCTCCTGCCGCGCGCCATTATGCGCGGCAAGCAGTTGCGGCCAGCCGGGCTCCCCGCACTGGCTCGCCACCAATTGGCGCGCCGCGGCGGTCGGCGGCTCGCCCTCGGGCGCGGTGAGGCGTAGCATGACGAGCATCCGCGCGAGCAGGCCGTGCGCGTCGATCACCCCGGGCGGCACAAGGTCCGCCGCCCTCAGGCACGCGAGCGCCGCCGAGATATTCGGGTCATGGCACCGGCCGCTGACGAGCTGCGTCACCTGCATCGCGAATTCGAGATCGACGAGGCCGCCCGGCCCGCCCTTGATATCGAGCGCGCCCTTCGCGGGCTTGTGCGCCGCGATCTTGCTGCGCATTTCGGCCGCATCGGCCGCGAGCTTTGCCGGATCGCGCGGGACCCTCAGCAGTTCGTCGATGATACGCCGGACTTCGGCCCTTGCCATATCCGAGCCATAGACCGGCCGCGCGCGGAGCAGCGCCATATGCTCCCACGTCCACGCCTCTTCGCGCTGGTAACGTTCGAAGCTGTCGAGGGTGACGACAAGCGGCCCCTGCGCGCCTTGCGGGCGCAGCCGCGTATCGACATCGTAGAGCTTGCCCGCCGCGGTCGGCACCGACATCGCCGCGGTCACGCGCTGCGCGAGGCGATTGTAATAGGTCGTTGCGCCGAGCGGGCGCGGCCCATCGGATTCGGCGAGGTGATCGCCGGTGAAGAGATAGATGAGGTCGAGGTCCGACGCGTGCGTCAGCGCCCGCCCGCCAAGCCGTCCGAGCGCGAGCACGACCAGTTCGCTGTCGGGAACACGGCCGTGCGCGGCGACGAATTCGGCCACCGTCGCGTCGGCGAGCACTTGCAGCGCCGCCTCGGCAAGCTCCGAATAGCCGCATGCGACCACCAGCGGATCGGTCGCGCCCGCGACCAGTTGCGCGCCATAGGCAAAGCGCCGTTCGCCGACATGGTCGCGCACGCGGTCGAGCAAACGCTCATAGTCGAGAACCGCGAGTCCCGGCGCCCATTCGGCGACGAGCTGCTCCTTATCCGCCGGCGCGTCGAAGGCGCGCTGGTCGATCAATCCTTCGATCAGCTCGACGCGGGTACCCAGCGCGTCGGCAAGCGTCGGCGCGAGCGACAGGATCCGGGTGGCGATGCGGGCCAGGGCCGGCTGCGCGGCGAGCAGGTGGAAAAAATTGATCGCGCTCGGCAATCCCGCAACGAGCTTGTCGAAACGTGTCAGCGTGGCGTCGGGATCGGGCGCTGCACCCAAAGCCTTGACCAGCTCGGGCAGCATCGTCTCGAGCGCGTCGAGCGCGGCGGGGCTGCGGAGTGCGCGAAGCTTGCCGCCGCGCCACTCGGCGATGGTGCGCAGTGCCGCATCGGGCGGGTCGAAGCCCGCCGCGATCAATTGCACCGCGAGACCATCCTCGTCGCGCGGCAGGCCGGTCGTCACCGCACGTTCGGCGACGAGCCGGTCGTAACAGGCGCCGACGTCGGCGACGACGGGGGCGAGCGCGGCAAGCAGCGCCGCACCGTCCGCTTCGCCATCGAGCCGTGCCACGCAATCGAGCGCCGCTTCCTGCGTGGGCAGGCTGTGCGTCTGCTGGTCCTCGATCATCTGCAGCCGGTGCTCGATGCGGCGCAGCGTCGCATAATGGCCCGACAACCGGCTGGCGACCCCGGGCTCGATCCGGTCTGCCGCCGCCAGCGCCGCGAGCGCATCGATCGTGGCAGGAACGCGCAGCGACGGATCGCGGCCGCCATAGATCAGCTGGTGGACCTGCGCGAAAAATTCGATCTCGCGGATACCGCCGCGCCCACGCTTGAGGTCGAAGCCGGGACCGAACGCCTGTCCTTGCGCAAAATGGTCGCGGATCCGGTCGCTCATCGCGCCGATTTCCTTCAGTTGCCGGAAATCGAGGCTGCGCCGCCAGATGAAGGGCTGGATCGCCGACAGGAACTGCTCGCCGAGCATTCGGTCGCCCGCCGACGCGCGGCTGCGGATGAACGCCGCCTGTTCCCATGCGAGCGCCTCAGATTCATAGTAGGAGATCGCCGCATTCACGGGGAGCACGATCGGTGTCACCTCGGGATGCGGACGCAGGCGCAGGTCGACGCGCAGGACATGCCCGTCGCCCGTCCGTGCCGACAGGATTTCGGCCATCCGCCGCGCGATCCGCACCGCCGCCTCGCCCGGATCGTCGCGCGACCGGCGTGGCATCGTTTCGGGGTCGAAGATCAGGATCGGGTCGATGTCCGACGAATAGTTGAGTTCGTGGCTGCCAAGCTTGCCGAGCGCGATGACCGCAAGCCCGCGCGGCTGCTCGTCCGGCACGCGCTCGGCAAACGCCGCAGCGAGCGCGGCATCGCAGGCCGCGTCCGCAAACCCGGACAGCAGGCGCGTCGTCGTGGCGACATCATGCTCGCCCGACAGGTCACCGAGCGCCAGCAACAGCGCGGTCCGGCCGCGCCATTGGCGCAGGCTGCGCATGATATCGTCATCGACCGGGGGCACGGTGACGGTCGCAAGCGCGGCATCGGTGCCGTCGTCAAGAAAGCGCGCGATGTCATCGGGATTGAGCACCGCAAGCCGCGCGAGGAATGGCGCATGGGCGGTAAGCCGGTCGAGCGCCGACTGGCGGCTGGAAGCGTCCGTGATCGTCATCGGTCGCCGCTATCGCCCGCCACTCATAAGCTCGCAACCCCTCACCTCGTCATTGCGAGCGAAGCGAAGCAATCCAGAGCGGCTTACGCCACGCTGGATTGCCGCGTCGCCCGCGGCTCCTCGCAAGGACGTGGCGGGAAATTTAGGCCGGGATCGTGCTTTCGTCGAAGAACAGCACCTGCGAGATCGCCGCGCGCAGCGTCGCGGGCTGGTACGGCTTGGTGAGCAGGAAAGCCGGTTCGGGCCGGTCGCCGGTCAGTAGCCGTTCGGGGAAGGCGGTGATGAAGATGACGGGGACCTTGAGGTCGGTCAGGATTTCCTGCACCGCCTCGATTCCGGAGCTGTTGTCGGCGAGCTGGATGTCGGCGAGGACGAGACCCGGCTGGTGCTTTTGCGCCTCGTCGACCGCCTCGCGGTGCGTCGTCGCGACGCCGACAACCTCGTGGCCGAGTTCGCGGACGATCATTTCGATGTCCATCGCGATGATCGGTTCATCCTCGATAATCAGGATACGCGCACGGGTCTGGCGATCGATCTCGTCGGTCGCATCGGAAATCAGCGCGCGCACCGCCTCGGCATCGCGGCCGATGATGCGCCCGGTATCCTCGAAGTTGAACCCTTCGACCGCCGTCAGCAACAGCGCCTGCCGCGCAAGCGACGGGATACGCCGAAGGCGGGCGTCGGCGATGGTAATATCGCTGTGCGCCGTTGCCTCGCTGGCGACCGCCTGGTCGGCCATCAATCCGAAATTGTCGTGAACCAACCGGTACAACTGGATTCGAAGGTCGTTGCCGGTATCGACCGCGCCCGGATTCGCGACCAGGGTCTCGAGCAGCCGCGCGACCAGCGCGTCGCCATTTTTCTGGCTCCCGGAAATGGACCGGCCATAGCGCCGCAGATAGGGAAGATGCGGTGCAACCGACTGACCCAATGACATATTTTACCTCCTGATGACGGCGAAGCCGGGACGGATCGTCCGGAAAAGGGACA